>NZ_JAYGIF010000029.1:0-21480 GCF_034931345.1 Pseudanabaena sp. CCNP1317
AAGCACGGTCGCTTACCTAAAAGCATTTTTCGTCTTGGTTTTGATTTTCTGCGTCATATCATCTTTGACATCCATCTCAATTCCGAGGCTTTCTTCAACTCCATTAAATTTTTGTCCTGTACTTAGCCAATTTCTAGAAAAGCAGTAAATCGAGCGATTGAGGATGCAAAGGAAGATTATCTCAATGCAATTTTCGATCATCAATGGAAGCTTTTAAGTGAGGTTAATGCAACTAATCAGATTCCTAATGCTGAGAATGACAAGGAATATCCTCGTTTGTTGGCAAATCGTTGCGTGTTGGAATATCGATATCGCGATCAGGATGACAAGCTAAAGCGTTGGTATGCTGTGCATCCATTGGTTAAAGAACTTGATAAATTTAGGATCTAAAGTTTATGTCAGGTGTAGTCCAAAGAGTTGATGAAAGTGTTGACAGTACTCCTGAAGATGAGTACAAATCACTGTTGCGCTCTTTGCGTCGTCGGAAGGGTTTTGGATTGGCTTTTGTGCGTTGTTCGCCTGCTGGTGGTGTGGAACTGATCAAGAAGGTGCGAGATGATTTACCTCAAAAACAAATTGGCATTTTAGAACTTCAAGAACCCATTGATAATTTAATTGAGTTTGTCCAAGCTTTTCCTAATCAAGAAAATCTCAATATTTTGTTTGTAGTTGGTTTAGAAAAATCTCTAGATGAATATATTCGTTCTGGTTATGGAGGAGAAGGTGATTATTACAACCTAGATGAGATTCCACCAATTCTCAATCATCTTAATTGGCAACGCGAAAATTTTAGAGATAAATTTCGGCATATTTGTTTTGTGTTTCTATTATCATCGTTTGCAATTAAATACATCACTCGCCGTGCGCCCGATTTTTTTGATTGGGGAACTGGCATTTTCACGTTTACTAACACAGGATTAGCATTATCACATTCACAAATAAGACCTGAAGTTCAAAAAAATGAAAGATTTAGTTTGCCATATTTACTTGGTCTTATGGCATCAAGTGTAGGATTAATCGATTTGTTAACTCATATTATTAGTCAAGATCTACCTTGGTATGTAGTACTTGGTCTTATGGCATCAAGCGTAGGATTAATCGATTTGTTAACTCACATTATTAGTCAAGATATACCTTGGTATATCTTGGCGACTGGTTTGTTTGGTTTAATAAGTGTTAGAGTAATAATTAGCTTATTGCAACTTCGTAATGACGAAATCATCAGAGAAATGAACTTGCTTGAGTTAATAGTTGAAATAATTAAGCAATTTCCTTTGATTGATTTTACATATTCTGGAACATTTCTTAGTCGAGGAATGATACTAGAAAAGCTTGGAAAGTATGAAGAAGCTATTGCTGCTTATGATAGGGCATTACAAATAAATTCAGACTATTACCCAGCATGGTTTAACCAAGGTATTGTATTAGGAAAAGTAGGTAGATATGAAGAATCGCTTGCAGCGCATAATAAAACAGTGGAACTCAAACCTAAAAGATATATAGCTTGGAATAACCAAGGGGTTGCACTAGGATATGTAGGCAGATACGAAGAGGCAATTATATCATACGACAAGGCTTTGCAAATCAATCCCAACTATAGCTATGCTTCGTATAACCGAGGCTTAGCTCTAAATGAGTTGAGTCGATATGAAGAAGCTATTGCCTCATTTGATAAAGCTTTAGAGAGTAATCTAAGATTCCATCAATCATGGTATGAAAGAGGTATTGCACTAATTAATGTAGATAGGTATGAAGAAGCGCTCATTTCTTTTGAGCGAGCATTAGAAATTAAGCCTGACTACCAAAGTGTATGGTACAGCCGAGGTGTTGCTCTTCAAAGATTAGGTCGATATGAAGAGGCTCTGATTGCTTATACGAAGGCGATAGAAATCAACCCTAGTGATCATTCATCATGGAAAAATCAAGGTGCTTTGTTAAGCGATAAGTTAAGTAGATATAAGGAAGCAATTGATTCATTTAATAAAGCATTGCAATTGAAACCTGATGATTTCCAATTATGGTACAACCGAGGCGTTGCGTTAGACAATTTAGGCAGATATGAGGAGGCAATTTCTTCCTATGAAAATGCCTTACAAATTAATCCTAGTTTTGACCAAGCACATTATAACCAAGGTATTGCATTAGGTAATTTGGGTAGGCATGAAGAAGCAATTAAATCTTTTGACAGCGCTTTAGCAATTAATCCTGAAAAAGTTGAGGCATTAAACAACCGAGGCATTGCACTAGTTAATGTAGATAAATACTATGAATCTATCAATTCATTTGACATTGCTTTGCAAATTAATTCTGACCTATATCAAACATGGCTTAATCGGGGTTGGGCATTAGCTCATTTAAATAAATATACTGAAGCAATCTATTCCTATGATAAAGCTCTAGAAATTAAATTTGACTATTATGAAGCATGGTACAACCGAGGCATTGCATTAGGTAATTCAAACAGATATGAGGAAGCTATTTTATCCTACGACAAAGCATTACAGCTTAATTCTGAATATCATTTAGCGTGGTATAACAAAGCTTGTGCTTATTCTCTCAAAAACAATATTGAACTTGCCTTAGAGAACCTGCAAAAAGCAATTCAACTCGATTCTGAGAAGTATCGCGAACTGGCAAAGACCGACTCGGATTTTGACAACATCCGCCACGATCTACGCTTTCAAGCCTTGATACAATAGGAGAAAAATACCATGATTACAACTACAGAAATCCTCCAAACCATTCCCAAACTTTCTCAAGAAGATTGCTTCCAAATAGCAGAAATACTTCTACAAAGACTACTAACTCAAACAAAACCCACCCGCACTCAAATCAACCAACAGCTAAAAATCGCCGCCTTACTTGCCGTTGATGACTACACCAACGATCCAGAGCTAACATCCCTAACTGCCCTTGATGGTGAAGACTTTTACTAAATAGTTGTTTTAGATATTAATTCCCATAGGAGATAAACCCATGAGCATAGTCTTAGAACGCGAAGCACCACCCTTTCGAGAAGAAGAAACAGGAGCAATCCGCATCGGCAAGACTAGAGTACTTCTAGAACTAGTAATCAGAGCATTCCTAGACGGAGCATCCCCCGAAACTATTGTGCAGCAATACTCCACCTTATCCCTATCCGACACTTACAGCGCGATCGCCTACTACCTTCGCCATCAAGAAACCGTAGAAGCCTATCTCCAACAAAGAGAACAAATCGCCGCAAAAGTTCAGCAACGATTCCAAGAACTGCAACCCGATATGAGCCTAATGTGATCAAAGCTTTTACACTTGATAAAAGTAAGAGAAAAACACCATGACTACCTTACTCGAACAAACCTTTACCGCCGCTACTAAAAGATACCCCGATCAAACCATAACTCTAGTAGATGCCATAACCGCAGTTCTATAACTTTTAGAAATTGAGATAAAATGGGTTACAGAGCCTTGCACTGTAAGTAAAAAATGTAGAAATTATGACAGGTGCAGAACTCCGTCAGTCGATCGCCAATAAATGGGACTATTCCTATGACGTACAATTACGCAAAACACAGGGTAAAATTTTCCTGCAAGTAATGTGGCGCTATCAAGAGCAACAATCTTTTTCGATGAATGAAGCCGAATTTATCCAACATTTGGACGTGATCGCCTCATATCTCAGTGACTGGGGTGTAGTCGAGCAAGTGCAAAAATTTATTGAAGTGACCAAAGAACGCCCCCGCCTCGGTAAAGCGGTAAGTATTCCCCTGCAAATAGGTGAGCGATCGCTAGAGTGGCTCATAGGGAATTAACCATCTAAGAACAGTTATTGTGGACGCAAAGCGCCCACAATAACTGTTCTTAGATGAAAAATAAATAAACGCAGACAATTCACAAACCCTGCAAGTATTTATACCAAAACACAAAATGGCTATGCCATTTTGTGTTTTGGTATAAATACTTGAACACACAGTGCTTTGCGCTCAAACTCAAACCCATAAAGTTGCGACTCGCAGGGTCGCAACTTTATGGGTTTGAGTAGTTTATTTTGGACGGATACTTATAAAAGTTCATAAAATCAATAAAAATTATGGCGCATTGCTGACTTTCTAAGCTAAAGATTGTACGATTGTGTTGTAATACTTTTTATAATCTTAAATTTCTAGAAATTCTATTTTATTTCGCTACGTCGCTCTAACCATACCTAAGTCTAAAAACGTCAGGGCAAAAATATGAGTCAAGCAGGAGCTAACCCATGGGATCGCCAATTTGTTAACCTTGGGCGAATCATGCAGTTCTTGCGTGATGAGGACAGTATTGACAACCTATTGACTGCAACCCTCGATTATCTTCGAGACAATTTTGAGTACAAACTGCTCTGGATTGGGCTGTATGACGCAGAAAACCACCGTCTTACTGGTAAAGGTGGCACAACTCCTGCTGGAGAAATCAAATTTTTAAAAGAGAGATTTAATCTCAATGCAGGCGATCTACTCGATCAGGTGATTTTGCAACGCAAGCCTGTACCGATCGCTGATTTGCGTCAAGAGAAACGCAGTGGCGAATGGCAAAAGTTAGCCCAAAAGTTTGATATTCAAGGCACTTTGCTTTGGCCGATCTACCACCGCGATCGCAGTTTTGGCGTAGTCCTTTTAGGCTCGAACCTATGGAATGTTACCCCGCGCAACGAAGAAAGAGCCAGACTCTCGGTCGTCCTAGGTAGTCTTGGCTCAACGCTCAGCCGTCTTAACGACGAGTGGCATCATCACAACACTAAGCGTCCTGACGAGCCGTTACTGCAAATCCTCTCAAAAATCCGCAATGTCCCAGCCCTTAACGAGCGTCTTGAAGAGATTGTGCAGGAAACCCATAGCTTTGTCATGCCCGACCATACCAGCATCTATTGGTTTGAACGCGAACACCAATATTTCTGGAGGCGAGTTGCCAATCGTCAACCAGGTCCCAAATCTAAGCAAGCTGTTGACAATACGGCGGGAGTAACTGTCCAAAATGCCCCTACCCTGTATCAAGCCTTATCTAAAGATCAGGTAGTAGTGGTAGTTGATGCTAAATCTATGACCAAAGGCGAAGTAAGTAATCGGGTCATGGAACAATTTGGGGCTGTTTCGATTATTATTGCGCCGATATTTTTTCAATCAGAACTCTTAGGCTTTTTGTCAGTCGAAGGTGATGAACCCCGTCTATGGACAGATGATGAGCGTAATTTTGTGCGCGGTGCAGCCCAACTAGCTGCCATTACTGCACCCCTAGAAGAAATGGAAGTAACTCTTGACCGCATTGCTTCCGATCAAATTCTCACCGCAGGCATTGCAAGGGCGATCTATTCAGATAACGATTGGCAGAGCGCCCTCGATCAAGCTGCGGAGCAGCTTTGTCAGCGTCTAGGGCTAGAGCGCTTTTGGGTGGCGACCTATGACAAAGACAATGATGTATTTAAGATTGATTTTCAGTACCATCCTAAAAATCGCCGCCCACTTCCCACGATCTTACCAGGATTAGCCCCTGTGGATGTGCAGATGATGGAGCAGTCTCCTGATGCAGCAACCGTCGAGAATCTGGATAGTGATTTTAAATTTCTCTCATGGCGAACTCCCCTACTTGATCTAGATGTGCGATCGATGATTGTCAGTAGTACTTCAATGGGGAAGTCCCTCGAAGGTATTCTTGCCGTGGCTCACGAAGCACCACGTACATGGTCACGACCAGAGCGGGAGATGGTGCAAGCAGTTGCTCAACAGATTGGGTTAATCGTTCACCAAAATGAATTGCAGCGCTTGTCCGATGAACGTCAAAAGTCGCATCAGGCGGTTCAGTTTGGTTTGGTTGCCCTTCAACAATGCAATGCTCTTGAGAAGCTGCACCATACAGCTACACAGTTAATGGCTCAGGTTACCCAATCACCTCTGGCTGTACTAGTAGTATGGCTCCCGGGGCGGCAAGGTGGACAAATTGCTTCGGTATTTGCTAGCCGCGACGAATATCAACTCACAATTAGCGAAACTCTGCTGGCGATCGAAGAAGATCCTCTTGCTCAGTGGGCGATCCAGAGCGAGGGCATTCTACCGCTAAGTATTCACGATTTACCAGAACAGACTAAGGCTTGGCTAAATGCGCCTGCCCTTGGACATTTAATGGTGACTGCATTACGCACAACTCCTGATCACCAACCTACAGGGATGATTTTGGTGGCCGATCGCGTAGGACGACGCTGGGTCGATCGCCAATTGCAAGCATTTAATATGTTGGCAAATCAGCTAGCTTGGTCTCGCCGCCATCTCTTACTAGTCGATCACCTTAAGCACAATCGTCAAGAGTTGGAACGGCTTAATTGGTACAAGCACCGTCGTTTAGAAGATATCTATCGCACTGTTAGTACAGGAGTACAGCGTTTATTAGATTCAGATGCTAGGGCAAATGGCACTGGTGGCATCAATAACATTACGCTACAAAGTTCTCTCAAACAATTGCAGGGTTCTCTATCGCCACTCCCACAAATTATCCGTAAGGAGCAATGGCGCTTACGCCCCAACTATGAGACTGCTCCCCTTGCGGGTATGCTCAAACGGGCCTTAGAGCGCGTTGATTCGTTAGTAAAACAACGTCAGATCTGGTCGCAGGTACATAACCAAGCCAATGTGGTTGTGGGTGGTGACATCGCCAAGATGGAAATGATTTTAAATGAGTTGTTGTTATTTGCCTGTGGGCGATCGGAGGTTGGCGGTCGCATCGATCTTTGGTGTCGTCAGATTGACGAAAAGCTTTTAGAGCTTTCGATTACTGACTACGGTGTGGTTGATGCGTCTTTATTGCAAGAGTTGCATCAAGGTCGAGCGATCGATCCCCTATCACCTTCGCTATTAGATCAACCCCCCGGATTACATCTTGCGATTTGCCAGAGTCTTATGATAGAGGCTGGTGGTGAACTATCTCTCTATCAATTAGAAGATAATCGCATTCTCAGTCGTCTCATCTTGCCTCTTTCTAGCTCATAACTGGGTAGTCCAAAATAGCTATCAGGACGGAGAAGACCCCGATCTGATTTCAAAAAGTCGATTTTACGAATTCCCAATATTTCCAGAAAATGATTGCCCAATATCACGCTAAATCCATATATTGGGCTTGGGAGTGCGATCTCCATCTTAATTCTGCTCGTTCCTGCGATCGCAAGAGCATTTCAATGTCGTCAAAGTTCTGTAAATACAGAAGATTAGGTAGATTTACTCCTTCCCTACTCTTCTAGGTTCGTTGAGATTAAGATAATGGCGCGATCGCTGATTTCGTCACGGTTAACTAATTTTGCTAATTCTTTTAGGGTATGTAGCCCTTCTTCAACTTCTGCGGCAGCGCGATCGAGTGCTTCTGGGTAGGCTTCTAAAATGGCTAGGCGTAACTCATCGGTATTTAGATATGTACCGCCTGCTTTACGTCGTTTATTTTTAGTTTGAATACTGCGAATAGAGTTACGAATTGACAGATCCCAAGATCTGGTGGTGCGATTTTCGGCTTGCTGTTTGATTAGGTGCATAAGCAAAACTACGGCATAGCTACGGATATTGTTGATTTTATCGTCTCTACTCATTTCTTCTAGTTCGTCAACTATTGCCAAAGCTCCAGACATATCGCCTTTAATTAGCAATTCCCTTAACGTCAAAAGTTCTTCCATATTTTTGTTGTGTGAGAATGCGATATATTGCAATTACAAAGGTTTTGGGTAGGAACAAAGCTCATGACGTACGAGGCTTGTCACGGATATTCATGCCATACAAAAACATATGGAGAATTTCGAGAGGCGACATCGGTGGACTATGAATCATGATGTCGTCATTGTTGGGATGAAGATGAAAACGTATATTTCGCTCATCGTTGTTATGATCTGGCAGATTCAGATCAATTCTTAGAAAAGGAACTTTATTCTCTCCCTCTTTTTGAGGGAACCTTATTTCAAAATCAAATCCTATAATTCGAGCAGGTTTGCAAGTTTCATCGATAGTGATTGCGAAATCGAACCAGCAGCCATTGTGAAGTTTAAAATGGGGAATATCCTGAGTGCGATTGAAATTTTTGCCTCCACCCATAATTTCTGTATAGCCTTTTTTACCAATTTGAGATGATGCACCTTTTTTAAGCAACTTACGAATTTCATCTTGCTTGGCATTTAAAATCTTTTCATCACTGGCAGTTGTTAAGCATTTTAAAATTTCTGCCCATAAAGAAGTTGCATTTTTTATTTCAAGGTATGTGTTGCTTAGAGAGCGTTCTTGAATTTCAACACATATCTTTTGCCAATTACTTTTGTCGCTCAAGCAAGTCACCTCGATTAAGTAAAATTAGCCACTCCCCATACTCTGGATCGGTCGGAAGTTGACGATTTTCAGCTAAAGCAATCACTTCGTCATTAGTTTTACCTGTCCATTCTTGTAGTGCTGCTAGGCGGCGATCGCATTCTTCATCACTTAGTATTTCTGCATCTTTTTTTAGATAATATATTCTTGCACCTAACCAACTTACAAAGTTAGGAGCGTTATGTATCATTAAATCATTAGCTTGCTCAGAAAGTACAAGTAATCCTCCTTTATTACCTTTATCTAATCGACTTCTCAAAGCATCAAAAATTTTCCATTCGCTATTATCCCAAGTATCTAATTGCCATAGCAAAAAATATTCTTCTGATGCTTCACTAATCTGGTTAATTAAAGCTCTTGCTCCAGACTCACCAGATATAGTAACCGTACTACATTCACTAAAAATTTCGATAGTATCTTGCAAATCTGTAATTATCGATTGCATATCATCAATATCAACAACAAGAACCATCCAGATATTTCCATCTGGTCGCGCTCCAATTTTTTGCAATAACTCATCTATAGAAGATAGTTTATTATTCACATCTAAAAAAGATAATAAATTATCCATTAGCCACACTCGCAACCATATTTTCGATTATTGGAGCTAATATCGGGTGAACAACAAACCGTTGTCGTGGATGTCTATACTCCAAGATATGCCCTGTCAGCAACAGTTCAAAATCTTCACTTGTACGCGGAAAGAAATTTTCTCCAGTCAGGACTTGCCGAAGAATATTTACATTAGATTCTGTTAATCCAATTATTTTTGACCGTGCTAGAGATAAAGCTGCTTGGTTTGCGTGTTTTTCTGTAATCTTATCTGAACCATCCATGTATGCCTCCTCAATTGAAGCTTGGCAAAGAGACATCAAATCTCGTAGGACTCCACCAGATTTGAAGGTCAAAAATTGTCTTACATCTGGGTTAATAAGATTTTCAACATCTCTCACTTTTATGACATCTGCAAAGAAATCCTGTACTTCAACACTTTCAAAAACATCAAGATAGGACAAGTAGTAGGATGAACTATCGAAACTTGTAATATTTTCTCTCTTCTTATAAATCGTTACAACAGATCCAACTAAAACCGAACCACCCCCAGCATTTTTAATTTCAACTATATCGTTTAAAGTGGCATCAATAAAAACTTGTGAGTCACTCAATCGGTCTAAGCCATCAAAAAGGAAAATAATTTTGCGTCCTATTTTTTCTTGAGTAGCTTTATATAGGGCAGAAAAAGCTCGTAAAACTAGATCTTTATTTTCCTGCTTTTCAGTAGAGAGTAATCCTTTATGATTTGTAACTATTTCTCTTGAAGAAGATATCGCCCGGAATATAGCTGAAGAGGCATTAAGGCTTTCGCTCAAAGATGGAAGAATTTTTATCTCATTGTAACCATAAGCCGCATTTTCAATTATCTTTTTGCAACTTTTTAATTTGCTTTCCTCAATATCACCCAAGATTTTTAGTAATTCAAGTCCTGCGATCACTATTAGAGCACCAGACTTAAGATCGGAAATATCGGTAACAAGACTAACATCAACATAAATAGCTTTAATGTCTTCCAATTCATTTAAAGCCTGTTGTGTTAATAGTAACTGCGTTGTTTTTCCCGATCCAATACCACCAAACAACAAATGAGCCGAAGAGGGGCGGAGCGCAATTTTAGCTGTAATCACTGCCACAGGATTATTTGGCAGATTGACGTAAAATCCTCGTTCAACAGCGCGTTGAGGATTAGAAGTACCTTCAAAAGCTGACATCAGCCTGCGGAAAAATTTCAGGCGATCGGACATAACATTTTTAATGAAAGGTTAGTGTTTATATATTAGAGGATTTATTGCGTCCGTAGGGGCAAAGCATTTGCGCCACAATTTTAAACTTATCACAGCAACCTCGATCCGCAAATGCTATGCCCTCTATGCTTTCACAGACAAATTGCCCCTGCGTTGTGAGGTTTTGGGCTTAGCATTCCCAAATCAAAATGATCTAAGAATTTTATAGATTGTGTTGGGAATGCTAAGCCCCTACAGCATATACATCTTAATTGTGTGAACTTAACTAACTTTTCTTCACTAAGACCAACTCCTCAGCAGTGAAATCTTCAAAGGCAGCTTGCTGACTGGCTAATAGCTCAACTGTCGCATCAGCGATGTCATTATTAGCAGCAGAGCGATCGCGTAAACGTTGCTGCAAAACTTCCTCTGGAGCAGTGCAGTAAGCGATTTCGACAGGGATGTTTTGGGTTTGAGCAGCAGCGATCGCTTGACTACGTAGACTAATGCGATCGTACTTCGCATCCAGAATGACAGTAAAGCCTTTGCTAGCTAACAAAGCACCTAACTCCGCCAATCTGGTATAGGTTTTCGCCGTCATCTCTGGTGTGTAAATGTCATCACTGCCCCGTTCCATTAACCCAATACCTGCAATCTGCTTACGAATTGCATCCGATCGCAAATAAATGGCATCTTGCTCAGAGGCGATCGCTTTTGCCGTTGTGCTTTTGCCAGAACCAGATACACCCGACATGATGATCAACTTGCCCTGTTTGGGTTGCGTATATTCCCAAGCTAGTTTGTAATATGCTGAAGCTTCCGTTTGAGCATTCGCTTTCACATCCGCAGGAATATTCGGATCGTCGAGCAAGAATGATGTTACCTTAGCGCGAATGTAAGCACGCATACTGCAATGGAGCGGTAACAGCACGGCTCCTTCATAATCGCCAGTGCGCTCTAGGTAAGTATTCAAAAAGATATTTGCAAGATCGCTTCTGCCGCGAAATTGCAAATCCATTAATAGGAATGCAGCATCATAAAGCACATCACTATTGCGGAATGGCTCATTAAATTCGATACAGTCAAAAATCTGGATCTGATCTTGATAGAGACAAATATTTTTTAAATGGACATCGCCATGACATTCACGGACTTTGCCCTTGGCAATGCGATCGCTAAATAGGTCAGCATTCTTGGCGAAGAAGTTATCTGTATAGGCGCGGGTTTGAGCAAGCTGCTCCTCAGTTTGAGCAATGTCAACATATTTTTCAGTAGAGGCATAGTTATCATTTGCCACTGCCCGAACTGCTTCCATTGTACCGAAGCTGTTGATATGGTCATTGGTTAGTGCATTCTGATGGAATACCGCCAACTGTTCACCAATCTGTTTCACATGATCAACCGTCAGCCTGCCCGAAGCAAACATCTCAATCAGTAGATCCTCTTGCGAAAACTCTGGCATGGCGATCGCATATTCCACAGGTGTTCCAGTCCCAGCCTTATCAAAATGGTATTTCCCATCTGTTTCGATAATTGGCAAAACTGAAAGATATAGGTCAGGAGCTAGACGACGGTTCAGCCGCAGTTCTTCTTCACTGAAATATTTGCGCTTTTCTAATGTAGAGAAATCTAAGAAGCCAAAGTTCATTGGTTTCTTGACTTTGTAAGCATAGGAGCCTGTGAGTAGCACAAAAGAAATATGGGTTTGCAGAAGCTGAATCGACTTAGTAACAGGGTGTTCGTAAAAGTCAGGCGAGAGCATTTGCTCAATGATTGGAGGTAATGTCATAAGGATTGGTAATTGGTAATTGGGGATTGGGGCTAGAAGCTTTTGCAACTGGTATCTGCCATATAATTTTGTATAGAGAGTAATGATTTGCTAAGTAAATCATTACTCAGACTACCCCAATTTGCGCTCAGTCACTAAGGTGAGGCTAGTCCAGCCCCCTTTAGGGGCGTAGGTGCGAATCATGCGTTGGTGAAGGTTCGGCTCTATTAGCCATGATAGAGACAGTCGAAATGGCTGACGAGTAGCGATCTCCACAGGACAAGTTATTGACGCACCATCTGGTAAAAACAAGGTTTGGATGGGCAAAGTATCCTGATCAAAGTTGAGGATTTGGGGATTATGTGGATCAATCTTCGCTATCGAGGTAATCGTCTTTGTGCTAATTGGTGTTTGCATTTGTGGTGTTTGCATTTGTAAAGACATGATCACGTGATCGCCTTCCTGTTGCCATTCAGTAACTGTTGATATGACTTCTGGTTCTAGCCAATCAGCAGCGATCGTAATTGCCTCACCTTCCCATTTGCCTAACAAATCATTTAGGGTCAAAGTTTGACGTTCGGGTGTGGTGCTATTGGGTAAATGTTCACGAATGAAGGTAAGGCGATCAAGTTGGCTAGCTTTGTCATAGAGAGTAACCAGACGCAATCGGCGATCGCCATAAATCAAGCCCAACTCTGCCCCAAATTCTGTGTAGGGTGCAAATTGCAATGATCCTTGAGAAAAAGCGCCATTCTCAAAAAAAGTTGTACTTTTATTGAGAGAGCGATATTCCAAAACCAAATCCTGTGGCTGACCGTCATAAAAGCGACGCACAACCTGACGAATTGTTTGATTGTCGGCTTTAAGTTCCAGACTAGTTTCGCTGGGAATATCTTCTAATATTTCACCCTTTGTCGATAATCGCGTAAATGAACCCTGCCAACAGCCAAGGTTTTGCAATAAACATTCCCATTGCGATCGCATATTTTTTGTCACGTCATTTTGTACAGAAGTATATCTCAAAGATATAGAGCTTACGAAAATGAGCCAAGAACTCAAGTTCTTGGCTAAAAGCTCAAGTCCACTGAAGTAAACTACAGAATACTCACGTTAAAAGAGGATTTGGAGACCAAATCCCTACATATTGGTTGTAGGGGCTTGGTCTCCAAGCCCCATTCTCATCGTTCCACTTGAGTTTTTGGCTATTATCTTGTTTGACTTAAAGGAATCTCAATCGTAAATTCTGTGCCTTTGCCCACTGCAGAACTAAAGGACAGCTTACCGCCATGATTTTCCGTGATGATTTGATAGGCGATCGATAGCCCTAAACCTGTACCTTTCCCCACAGGCTTAGTAGTGAAAAACAAATCAAACAAGCGATTGCGTAACTCATCGGGAATGCCATTGCCATTGTCAGAAATTTTAATGATCAAGCGATCGCCTCTCTGCGTATCCGTGATTTGTGTATCATTAAGAATTTCTGTTTGAATCAAGATTTTAGAAACTTTGCCATCCTTCCTAATCCATTGAGGTTTCTCATTTAAGACATGCCAAATTCCATTGGCTTGAGCATCTTCCTCAAGGGCATCGATCGCATTAGTCAGCAAATTCATAAACACCTGATTTAACTGCCCTGCATAGCATTCCACTTCAGGTAGATTTGCATAATTTTTTTCAATCTGAATCTCAGGACGATGCGGCGTAGCCTTGAGGCGACTTTGCAAAATCATCAAAGTGCTATCAATTCCCTCATGGATATCGACAGATTTACTTCCTTCTTCATCACTGCGCGAAAATTTATTTAGTGATTGCACTATCTTGTGAATTCTTTCGGCTCCAATCCGAATTGAACCGACCAACTTCACAAAATCACTAGCGAGAAAATCAATATCTATTTCTTCTAGCTTGGTCTGCACTGCTTCAACGGTTTCTGGATAGTGAGTGCGGTAAGTTTCGACAAGACTTAATAACTCAGCGGTATAGGTGTCAGCATAGGAGAGATTTCCATATATAAAATTCACAGGATTGTTGATTTCATGGGCTATTCCCGCTACCAGTTGTCCTAAGCCCGACATTTTCTCAGCCTGAATCAATTGTGACTGTGTACTTTTTAGCTCTTGCAAAGCATGTTCGAGCTTTTCAGCTTGCAATCGATATTTTTCTTCAGATGCACGGACTAGAGCTTCAGCCGCAAGTCTTTCGGTAATGTCGCGCAAACTCCAAACTCGACCTGAACAACTATCCAAAACATTTTGTGGTTGCGAATAGCATTCGAGAGTTCTGCCATCATCTAACTCGACAATCTCAAAGCTATTCTGGTCAGCACTGAGTCCTTTGCCAAAGTTCTGCAAATATTTTGCCGATCTAATTCGCTTAGTTACATATTGGAGAATATGTGAGTCATCATGGGAGCGAAAAATGCGATCGGGAATCCGCCAAAGATCCACAAATTTTTGATTGCAAATAATAATATTGCCGATCGCATCTAGTACCAAAATGCCATCGGCTGTAGCTTCAAGGGTTGCGCCAAGCGCCGCAAAACTCTTGTTAATCTCGGCTTCAGCAGCTTTGCGATCGCGGATGTTTGTACAAATATAAGTTGTCCCAACCACTTCACCCGATGGACTTTTGACTGGATTAACCCTTATGGATATAGGAATACGCTGATGATTGCGATCGAGCATTTCCAGTTCACTTGTCCAAGTTCCACCACGCATCACCGCCGCATGGATCACCTTAGCAGTTTGCCCATCCGTAAATAGAGTTTGCAAATTCGATTTCTGGAGAGCCGATAGACTATAGGTAAATAGGTCACTAAAGGCAAGATTGATATAAGTCGGGTTTCCTGACCCATCAGTAATGCAGATGGCATCATTGGCACTTTCAATCGCTGTACCAATTTTCGTAAAAGCATCTTCTAAATATTGACGTTCAGCAATTTCTTCGGCAAGCTGACTCTTCAACAGTTCTGCCTGAGGATCAGCTAGAGCATGGCTAGCGACAATAATTCCACCCGCCGACCCATCATCGGTGTACCAAGGTTGCACATCCCACTGAAAATTGTTTGTCAATTCGCCCCGAATCGCTATCGCAATTTCTGCGGTGTAATGCATCTGTCCGCCGCTTAAGCAGCGTTCTAGTCCATGTCTATGGGCGATCGCGATCGGTAATGATTCATAGAGATTTGTGCCAATTAGCTTCAGGCGTGGAATGCCTAGCATTTTGACCCAAGGTTGACTTACTAATATGTAGTCTAGATTGCTATCAAACATAGCGATCGGGACAGGACAAAAATCTACGAACCACCGCAAATATTTTTCTGCGTGGTTTGCACGGCTTATAACTGATCCCCACTGGGCTTTTGGGTTGGCTTTTGCCATCCTAACCTGACTTATTTGACGATTTTAGAACTTATTTTTAAAATTGTAATGGGTTCCAGATTTTTAGAGTGTGTTATCTGAACCATAAACAGTAATTCTTGTCCTAAAAGATCAATGAAACTGCTAAATGATGCACCATCTTTGATTCTGGGTTTGTTTTTGGGTTTGACTTTACTAATCATCCTTAAAGCCACATAGAAAAATGATTTGGGAGAGTTCATCCCTTCAGGATGAACTCTCCCAAATCATTTTGGATTGCTATAGTATGAGCATGTTAAGATCAGGATTAAGGATTTCATCCATTTATATAAATCATGAGGATAGTCACCTCAGTGCAGCAATATCCGATTTTTGGTTCTGAAATTAAATGTCCCCATTGTCGGCAAGTTATTCCTGCCTTGATTTTGACTGACACCTATCTTTGTCCGCGTCATGGTGCTTTTGAAGTTCAGCCCAATTGCAAAGATTTAGTCCATCTGCAATCCGATCGCCAGTGGCGACTATGGAACGATGAATGGTATCGCCAACATACTCACCCCGACGGGATTCGCTTTGAAATTCATGAAAGCATTGATCGGCTCTATACCCAAGGCTATCGAGCAATTAAAGTTACTATTGCTCTCCGTTATATGGATTTAGTTAAACCTTATCTTGAAAATACATCTATTATTTCCAATGTTCAAAGTTTGTATGGCTTAACCGTAGAATTTAGCCCTCCAGAAGAGCAAGAACCACGCTGGGGCATTATCAACTTTGAATTAGACAAGGAATTGGGCGTACCCAAAGGTTATCCATATTTTCGTTCTTTTTAGATGTTGCGAGGCGGCGCTTCGCGCCACCTCACAACAAGAATGGCTTAACCTTAATTATTTACTGAGCCTGTAAGTCTGCCATCCTTGCCAACGCCCAAGCCAACAAGCCCATAGTTTTTGTCTCGCCACATTCCCATCTTTGGGTAAAAATCTTAGGGCTTGCAATAAACCAAAGGCTTCTGATGTGCCGATCGCGATCGCCCAGATAGCAAACACCAATTTTTGTGAAGGGGACAAGTATCCTAATAGAGCCACCGTCTCATTATGCACCGCATTAATCGAAGCTTGAGCATTAAAAGAATTGCGCTGATCCTCGTCAAAACGCTGTGCAGGAAAGTGATCTACGGCAATTAGCGGATCGTAAATTAATTTCCATCCCTGCTGTCTCAAAGTCAAGGAGAAAACTACTTCAAAATGCACCTGTGCGCCCGATCCGCGCATTCTTTGATCGAAGCGTAAATCCGCGATCGCCTCACGCCGAAAACTCATATTCACACCCTTCAGCACATCCACTTCGCGTCCTGTGCCAATGCCAATATGGTGATTGCCAATCAAGCGCCCAAACCATTGCAATTTGCCCACTACAGGCTGAGAGCCATCCTCCAATTTTGTACCGTGATAGACCCAATCACGTCCACCAACACCACCAACTTTCTCATCTGCCAAATAATAAGCTTCCATTTTCTCTAGCCAATCAGGATGTGGGGCAGCATCATCATCGGTAAAAGCCACAATATCACCAGTCGCAGACTCCAGACCGATATTCATCGCCGCAATCACTCCAGAGGCTGTCACTGTGGCTGTATGTAAAGGCAAAGCTGCACGATCATAAGTTTCTAAGAATTGCCAAGTTTGGCGATCGGTATCACGCACAATTACCCACAGTTCATCGACAGGGCGAATTTGGGTTTTGAGAGCAGCTAAGCAACGGGCTAAGTCTGACGGACGTTGATAAGTCGGAACTACTACAGAGATTTTCATTGTTTTTTATGTCCTTCTATCTCCAATAGCTCATGCATAAAATCCGCAAAGCGATCGCTGATGACATCGTAGTCAAAATGTTTTTTTGCGACCTCTGGGGCAATTTTTGCCTTAGCCTCAAGCTCTTGCCATTGTAAATTGTCTAACCATCGCGCACAACGAATATGAAACTCTTTACTCGCGGGATGATATGCGGGTAAAGCCCAACCTGCAGAAGCGGCATAATCATAAAACCCGGGAATAGGACTCATGGCAACAGGTACACCACAGGCTAGATATTCGGGTAGTTTCGTGGTCAATCGAAAACTTCCTAACTCATCAAGGGTCTGGGTCACAAATCCAATGTTCATCACATTCATCGCCTCCACAACTTCCATTTGAGGCAATCTTCCCGTAAAGATAACCCGCGATCGCAGAGCTTCTGGAACTAGAGACTGAAGCCGTTCTTTTGCACTTCCATCTCCTACGATTAAAACCGTAATATCATCACGTTTGACCAATTTCAAAGCTTCAATCAATTCATAGCCATAGCTGTAGGACTGACGATTATTCCATAACAAACTACCCACCACGCCACAGACTAAATGATGTTCAGGAACACCAAACTTTTGGCGAAAACTAAGGCGCTCAGCAGCTGATTTGGGCTGAAACAACTCAAAGTCCGCTCCTCCTTCAATGGTAATTGCTCGCTTTGCCCCAAGTTTAATCGCCGCCCCTGTCAAATAAGGAGTCCACCCCAGAAAAGCAGTGCAATTCTTGTAAAGCGATCGCTCATATATTTCCATCATATTACCGATCAACAATCCCTTAGTCACCCGAAAGAAACCACCTATCGGATCACCAGTAGAGATCACATAGGGCTGTTGCCAAGATTTTGCTGCCCTGATCAGATTGATACCACCCGCAATTCCTGAACCTTCTTGATAGATCAAATCCCATTTAGATGCAGAAACGATCTGCCAAACTTCCTGACTAGCTGCGATCTTACCTACTTTAAGGTTCAGATCGTGATAAGTAACTTCGGCTTGCAATTTCGAGCCAAGGCTTCTTGATCGTCTAGAATCAAGACTCCCCTCTCCGCCAGTATTCAGGCATAAAACTTTGGGAACTTTTGACATGTGCTTTGCTCTTACAATTTTCTCTTACAAGATGTTGGTAAAACTTTTTTTGGATGATATCAAGTCATGCTTATCTTATACCAAAGGATAAAATGGCATAGCCATTTTATCCTTTTATAGCTATCGCCATTCTTGTTAGGACATAAAACCCAAAAGATGAGTGGCGGCAGGCACGAAGCGCCGCCACTCATCTTTTGGGTTTTGATTTGTCCTAGCTATCTCTTGCGCTGCTATATGCAGAATAAATTACCCAAACCCTTAAAGTTGCGCCCCTGCGGGGCGCAACTTTAAGGGTTTGGGTTTGGTAATTAATTATGCCCATCTACTTAACTCACGAGAGTGTTGCTACACTTTCGTGAATTGGTCTTAAACCTTTTTACTGGCAAAGCTTTCAAATAGATCAAGATAAGTTGTGGCTTTACTTGTCCAACTATGTTGTTCGGCGATCGCTCTTGCTACCTGCCCCATTTGCTTTCTCAGCTCAAAATTATTGGTTAGACGAATCATCGCATTAGTCAAAGCCAAAATATCTTCTGAGTCAGGCAAAACGATCCCACATTCAGGGGTAATGATTGCGGCAACTCCCGAAACTGCCGTAGTAATCACAGGCAAACCAGATGCCATCGCTTCACTAACTACCATCCCAAATGGCTCGTAGCGTGATGGAAACACAAAAAAATCAACAGCTTGCATAATTTTGGCAATATCAGATCGATATCCCAAAAAGTGAACCCTCTCCTCCAACTCCAACTGTTTAGCTAATTGCGGATAGGGACTATCTTCGATACTTCCTACCACGGCTAGATGCAAGCTCGGAACATTCACCAAAGCCTTCAAAACAGTATCTAAATTTTTACGATTTGTCTTAAACTCGCCAACGAATAGAGCCAGATCAACATTTTCTGGCAGCCCAAACTGATTACGTTCTTGAGAGATAGGTTTAAATTCATCTATATCAACACCATTCAAAACAACTTTAATCTTATTTTCATTGATTCCAATGTTAATCAATTCCTGTTTTATAGTCTCTGATACTGCTACCAGAATTTTTGATTTTTGGAAAGCTTGTTTCTCCAAAAAGGTATTAATTGATGTATAGAGCCACTGATAAACTCCATACAAGTTTTTACTCATTCGAGATACATGAAATGGAGAATTTAACCATGCACTATGGACAAAATGGACAACATTGATATCTGTGTCTTTGGAAGTTACGGCTCCACAAGACATGACAATATCAAATTCATGAGCATGTTTCATCAACCAATTGTCACTTAAACGAGTAAATACGATTCCCCGCAGCAATTCAGATGGGATATTTCTTAAAGGGAAATAAATACATTTAATCAATTCGTTATCTTTGAGTTCAGGGGCAACTTGTCTAACTACTAAGGTAACGTTATGTTTTCTTTGGATAGCAGTTTTAACAATTTCATAATTTACCCTTGCTTGCCCATCTCCTAGCCTAACATTAGATGTAATAATACAGATTTTCATAATAATTTTATTTTACTTTAACTTGTTTCTCAAAGTATTGTTCAAAGAGTATTTCATGACTTCGGGTACAAGTACTCGTACAAAATAAACTCTAACTAAACCCTTAGACTAGTCCCCCGCAGGGGACAGGTTTAAGGGTTTGGATTTGCAATTAATTATGTCCAACTACTTATCTCTTTTATTACTTATAGCGCTTTTCAAGCAAGCGAGGTACATAGGTTTGTTAGCCCACCGAAGATAGGGAAACAAACCTATGTATATATATGTAAGATTTTGAGGGTTGTAAGAGTGCGCCCCAAAGGGGCGCACTCTTACAACCTATTTAGGATTGCTATATTATTTAGACTTATGCGAGATTAAGGACAGCATTTGCTGCTGATAATAATTTTGATAATACTTCTGTCCTGCCAATCCTAAACCTAGAAAACCCCACAATATTACTCCATGCGCCCCTCTCATCGTAGGACTGGCTAGAAGAAACATGAGTGACTTTATCAATATTCCGCGAGTTATGGGAATAAAAATATCGTTGTTATTCTTAGTTTTGCTGGTAAAGACAAGAAGACTTGCAAATATAAGACCACCCATATAAGGAATTACCCCAATCCATCCTAAATTGAAAAATAGCACAAGTATGGCGCTATCTGTATCAAAGCTTCCAATGCCCTCTCCAGTAACTTTACCCAAAGCATCATTAATTAAAATCGCGTAAGTAGCTTGACGAACTTGGGAACTTCCATCGTCTTGCAAATTAGATAGAGTAGCTAAGCGAGGTCCAATAGCCTGAGAGAATGGTTCTATAGTAGTTAAGGGAATTATTATTGCAGTTAAAATTATCAGTGTTAAAGCTATTCGGAATTTCTGCTTAGGTGTTAAAGATAATACTAGTGAAATCATTCCCAAAAACCATCCTATCCAAGCCGCTCTTACTAGACTGAGTAGTAATGATAAAGCACCTACACCTGCCGCTGGAGCCACGAGGCTCCCTTGACAACCCAGTAGTAACAACAGTCCTGTAACCATATAATCCCCAAAAGGCCCCTGCGAATTCATGGTACTCCATACTCTCATTCCAAATGGTACTGGGCTACCAGCACTACTAACCATACCAGAACCAGTCATCCAAAGCCGATCCCACTCAGGAGCAACGAGAAATTGATAAATCCCATATATGCCCATAATTAAAACTCCCCATAAGAAGACACGCTTCACGTTTTGACTATAGGCTGGATATCGTTCCCAATTAACTAGTAAATGATAACCAAATAGCAATGGCGATATCCACTCAAGTAGTGCAACCGTAGCTCTTATAGGGCTTAGTGGAATTATAGCTTCTATACTTCCTACAGAAACTATCGGGATCTGACTATGAATCATGGCAATCACGTAGCCATAAATAACAGCAGCGATCGCTAATACAAAAGGCATAGTGCCTTGTTCGCGGGTCTTGGAGAGATTAAAGTGTAATGAATGGGCGCATACTAAAATTGCCAAAAAGGGAGCTAAGAGAATATAGCTACTACTTGACTCTGTAAAAGCTCCTATTCGCCAATCACAAATCCTGCGTAGAAACGGGACGAGGAAAAATAACCACCATACAAATCCATTGTATAGAACTGGATAACGAAAGTATAATAGCCAGCCGAGCGCAAGTGATGCGGCTGGAAACAAAACATTAACTGAGATCTTGCACCATTCCTAAAAGAGTTAAGTGGGAATGGGTTTGAGAATAATTTCAAAGCCATGACGAGCAGCAATATCGGCACTAATTTGAAGATACCTGAGAAGTTTCAACCAAAGGACA
>NZ_JAYGIF010000030.1:0-20630 GCF_034931345.1 Pseudanabaena sp. CCNP1317
GTGGTGGTAAGATGGACAAAGCTCATGAGGGTATCCTAATTATTGTGATTAATATCAGAATATCCTTATGAGTCCCTTTACGCAAAGATCTCTAGGTGTTGCATTTCATCCTTGAATTGGCGGTTTTAACTCTTGAGCAAATCTTGTGAGTCTAATAAAAAAGCACCCCTTGCAGGGTGCTTTTTTTGTTAAGCTTGCCAATTAACCCAGTCTTGGGGTTTCAAGAAAGTTGTGTGCAGTTCAGCTTCAGGGGTATTAGGCTCTGGATGATAGTCGTAATCCCAACGAACAAGAGGAGGAAGTGACATCAGGATTGATTCAGTACGTCCATTGGTTTGCAAGCCAAAAATTGTGCCGCGATCATAGACAAGGTTAAATTCTACATAGCGTCCACGACGGTAGAGTTGCCATTGCTTTTCGCGATCGCCATATTCCATATTGCGACGACGATTGGCGATCGGCGTATAGGCAGGTAAGAAAGAATTACCGCAGCTATTAACAAAGGCAAAAATCTCTTCCCAAGTGCGAGGGACATCACCGATCTCGTCACTCATGACTTGAGCAGTTGTGGAGTCATTACTATTTTTGTAAAGTCCATCTTCGCCATTTTGGTAGTCAAAGAAAATACCGCCTACGCCGCGAGTCTCACCGCGATGCTTAAGGAAGAAGTAATCATCACACCATTGCTTGAACACAGGATAGTAATGAGGATTGTGGCGATCGCAAGCATCTTTAAGGGTATTGTGCAAATGCTTAGCATCTTCAGCAAAGCCATAGTAAGGGGTGAGGTCAAGTCCGCCACCAAACCACCAGATTGGACCTGCTTCAAAATAGCGATAGTTCAGGTGTACTGTTGGTGCATAAGGATTTTTAGGATGCAGCACCATCGAAGTACCAGTTGCATAGAAAGTTTCGCCTGCAACTTCTGGATGATGGCGCAAAATGGCTGGGGGTAACTGGGAGCCATAGACCTCAGAAAAATTTACACCACCCTTATCAAAATAGTCACCATCGGTAATTACACGAGATCGCCCGCCACCACCTTCAGGACGTTCCCACTGATCCTGTTTAAACTTGGCTTTGCCATCTAATTCCTCTAAACCTTGACAAATGCTGTCTTGTAAAGATTGCATGAACTGTTTCACACGAGTTTTAGAATCAACAGGAACTTTAAGTAAAACTTTCCTAGGAGCTACAGGGGCGATAGTCATAATCGTTATCTTTATACTTACTAATGTTTCAGGGATTGGACTTAGGATTTTTTATAAGCGTTTATCACTAATAAATACTCTACATTTAGTCTGTGATACCTAGGTGAAATGTAAAGCATTGTGTAGTAATTTATTGCGATCGCGAACCTATATAGCAATCATTGAGAAGTCTAGATCTTGAGTCAATACAACCCAGTTTTCGGTTCTAGCAAATTCTAAAATATTGATGTCTGGGGCGTTGGCGGGTAAAACTTCTGAGCTACGAATAATTTCATAGCCTTGTTTTTGTAGATCTCCAACTGTTTTGGGTGAGATATAGCAATCCTAAATAGGTTGTGAGAGTGCGCCCCTTCGGGGCGCACTCTCACAACACTCAAGATCTTACAACTCATTTAGGAGCGCTATATGAGCATCTGCAAGTAAACGGATATTTTTCACGCAAGAACATCGTGAGTTTGATCTGAGACTGCCCAAGCTGCATATCCGAATAGAACAAAAAGTCTGAGTCAATGGCAAAAATTTGGCTTATTCAGGTAAAAAATCAGGATTTAAAGTCTCTTCTTGGCTAAAAGGCGATCGCATTGGGAAAGTAGATATATTTAATCCTGTTTCAATAGCGGTTTTTCTTCGACCTTCTTGATAACAGTCCTCAAAGACTTGTTTTAAGTATGGTTTTAGGCTAGGGCTTACTTTTAGGGCTTTAATAATGCGGCTACGGTGTTCGTCAATAGTATATCGCCAGCTCGAAGTACGTTTATTGACTTGATATTGATATTTGAGTAAATGCATCAATAAGATTTCTAAATTACTTTCTAAAGCAACTTTTTCTTTTCGCGCCATTGCTTCTATTTCTTCTAAAAGGTTCTCAATATCTAAGTTTTCTAGTTGCCCTGTGCGGAGTTGTTCGCTAGTCATTTCTAACCACATTAGGTAGTCTTGTTCGTAGACTGTCTTCAAAGAGAGTTTTGCATTTATGACTGTCATTGTGGTTGCTCATTTGACAATATTTCTATGATCGATATTGAGAATTTTTTTGCAATTACTTGATCGCATCAAATATTTTTAACTGGCGTTAAGATTAAAGTAGATAAGCTCAAAGAAAAACTTATGAACTTAAAACATAGTCTACTAAATCGTATCACCCAAATTGCTGGGCAATGTGGTGGTCGTCCTTGTATTCGTGGGATGCGAATTCGGGTGACGGATATTTTGGAAATGCTATCGGAAAATGTAAGCATTACTGAAATTCTAGAAGATTTTCCTGATTTAGAGCTTGCTGATATTCAAGCTTGTTTAGTCTTTGCGGCGCGGCGTACTGATTTCCCTAGACTTACTGCATGATTATTTGGATTGATGCTCAGTTGCCTCCAGCTTTGGCAAATTGGATAAATAGTAATTTTGATGTTGAGGCTATGTCTTTGAAGTATCTCTCACTACGAGATGCGAAGGATATCGAAATCTTTGAGGCGGCAAGATTTGCTAATGTGGTGATTATGACGAAGGATAGCGATTTTATTGATTTGGTCTGTCGATTGGGATCGCCTCCTCGAATTTTATGGCTGACTTGTGGCAATGTCTCCAATCGTAATTTGCAGCGACTTCTCACTGCTACTTTGGCTGAGGCATTAAGTCAATTGGAACAAGGGGAAGTTATTGTAGAAATTAGTAATAATTCGTGATTTAGATATCTTTAACATGGATAAAATCTTTGCACTCAAATCACCGTTAACACCTACTTTTATATGTCTGGTTTAAGGTTGTCCTACATTCCCCTAAACAACTACATCACCTTATTCTGGAGAAGATAACTGTTCCCAAAACTGCACTAGCAAAGACAACACAATATGTACAAATTAAAAATCCTTCCCTATTTTTCCTTGATCACTATGAATATATGCAACGCCAAAAAAGAAGGGTTCGCATTGCGAACCCTTCTTTTTATTTAGTCTTCATCCTCAAAATCATCATCATCTTCCTCATCGTCATCATCAAACTCCACATCATCATCCACTAGCTCATCGTCAAAGCTACGACGACTGCGAGGCTTATCGACAACTCGGATTGGCTCGATTCGAGGCTCAATGATTTGATAATTACGTGCAGTATTGTCATCAATGATTACATCATCCGCTTCTTCGTCATAGCCGAGATCTGGCTCATAGCCATTATCGACATCCACGATAGGCGTGTCATAAGCATTAAAGCCCGTACCAGCAGGAATCAAACGACCGATAATGACGTTCTCCTTCAAGCCACGCAACCAGTCAGACTTACCTTCGATCGCTGCTTCCGTAAGAACACGAGTCGTCTCTTGGAAACTCGCCGCCGAGATAAAGCTATCGGTATTCAAACTAGCCTTGGTAATACCCATCAACACAGGCGTATAGTCCGCAGGAGCGCCACCTGTAATTTCCATCGCTTCGTTGATTTGTTCAACTTGATGGAGTTCTACTAGTTCCCCAGGGAGACGAGTTGTATCACCACCGTCCTCGATGCGTACCTTAGAAGTCATCTGTTTAACGATTACTTCAATGTGCTTATCGGAAATGTCTACACCTTGAGATTGGTATACAGATTGGACTTCGTTCATCAAGAACTCTTGTACCTTTTGTAATCCAATGAGGGCAGCTTGTCTGACACCCAGAGATTCCTTGTAAGCATGGAAATAGATATCGAGAATATCATGGGGATTGGCGGGACCATCGGTGAGTGCTTCACCAGCCAAAAGCTTCTGACCATCGGAGATAATCACACTCTGACCCGCATTGAATGAATAATCATCATCAAGAACGCCATCATCGCCAAGAATCTTCACTTCAGGATTATCGTCTGAGTCGTAGGTGACTTGGGCAGTGCCTGTTGTCCGCGCAAGTACACACATTTCCTTTGGCTTACGTGCTTCGAGGAGTTCCTCAATCCGAGGCAAACCTTGAATAATATCTCCAGTTTTGGCTCGTTCAAATACTAGCAGGGCAATGTTGTCACCACGTTGCACAAGGTCAGCATCATGGATTTGCAACAATGCACCAGGGGATACCAGATAAGGACGACCAATCCGAAATACGACGGAGCCATCTTCTACCTTGAGAACTTGTCCCGACTCTTCGGTAATCACGCCCTCACCTATTTCATCACCCGATCGCAAAAGATCTCCAGCCTGCACCGTGGGATTAGGGCAAGGTGTGGTGATGCAATCTGCTTCGGTAACAACCAGTAAACGACGAACTACTTCTGCCCCTTGACGAATACCACGAATTTGACCAGGCCGCTTACAGAGAATTTCCGTGCGAGCAACAACTGCACCTGGATCAATGCGATCGCCATCATTTACTAGCAAACGAGTGCGTGAGTTGGTGTGAGCGGGGTCGCCAGAGTTATCTTGACGAATCACTAAGGATTCGAGAATTACCAATTGCAAACGCAAGCTACCTGGATCGCTGTCATTAGGAATAAACTCAATGTCCGCAGCCAATTGAGGGGCATCGGTGTCAACTTCTAGTAATAGTTGAGTCTTGAGTAGCTCCACGCTATCGATCGCCTTGACGCGATCGCCGTCCTTGTAAGGGATACGCTGAACAGCCCGTAATCCAATCGAACGACCTTCTTGGTTGACCGATTCTTGGCTAGGAACCGTTGGCACATCAGGAACTTGATATTCCTCCACGGGACGTAATAGCAAGGCAGGACCTTCCGTCGAGTCCAGATATTCCACATAGCGCAGTTCTGGGGAAGTCAATCCTGGCATAATTTCCGTGCCTGGTTGAGCTAAAGTGCCATTCTTTTGCATGGCAGTTTGTGGATCATCAACAAGATGTAAATCACCTGGTTTGATCACAATTTCGCGCAGAATGTCATTCTTTTGGAATACTTCCACCACCCCTGCGGTTTGACTGAAGATATCCTTAACAACTTCTGTCCCAGCCTCAATGAACTGATTCTCTTCCACCATCAATAGGGAAGCATCCTTATTCACTTCATGGGTTTCTTCAGGAACCCAGAGCAAAGTGCCACCCTTGACGACTTCATAACCCTGCTTGCCCTTACTGCGCTTAGCAACTTCCACACCTGCGAACTTGATAATACCGCCACTCTTAGTTTGGTAAGTATCATCAATCAGTTCGGCAACGACTTGATTATTGATCAGTTTGGAACCGGGAGAAGCCTTGAGCGAGAAGCTTTGACCACCTTGAGTTTCCAGAACATAATGCTCACGACCTTGATAGCTTTCTTCTTTAACGATCGCCTGATCCAATACTACCGAAGCCGTAATAATTTCGACTTCGCGGTTATGGCGACTATCTTCCTCACTCAAACGTACGACACCGCCATGCTCTGTAATCAAGCGAGTTTCCGCAAGGACATCACCTTCTGTGACATAGGTTTCATTTTTCACAGTTGGCTCAGCCGTTGGAGGCAAGTCATAGACTTCACCAGCCAAGACCCAAACCCGTCCTTTTTCACCACGAGCGACGTAGCTGGTGTTACCTTGACGGTCTTTTTTCTCTTCGATCGCCAGATCCGAGAATAATACTTCACCTGCCAAACCAGTATTCAGCGCTTTTGTCGCCTTTTCTGTGGTTTTGCGAGAAGTTTTACCTGTGATGGATACCTCAGCCATCAGTTGATTTTGAGATACTTTCTGTCCATCACGCATCAACAATGTCGAACCTTGGGTAATCGCATAGACTTTCTTACCTTCAGAACTTTCTAGGGTAAAGTCACCATTGGATTCCACAATGAATGCGTCTTCACCGTGACGAGTACGCATGGGGCGGACTTTCAGCTTTTTGTTGTACTTGATTGTGCCATCGTAGGGAGCGCGTTGTTGTTCAGCAACTTCCCCAGTAAATACACCACCTGTGTGGAAAGTACGCATAGTTAGCTGTGTACCTGGTTCACCGATGGACTGGGCGGCGATGATACCTACTGCTTCGCCAATATCTACCAACTCAGCATGAGCCAAGCTCCAGCCATAGCACATCTGACAAACCGATCGCGTCGATTCGCAAGTAAAGGCGGAGCGCACACAAACTTCTTCGACTCCAGCCTTTTGTGCTGCCAAGGATAAATCTTCCGAAATCTCTTGATTACGCATGACGATCACTTCGCCCGTATTAGGATCGACAATATCCTCGGCTGCCACCCGACCAAATAGGCGATCGGACAACTTGATTAAGGTCTTTTCCCCATCGCGCATCGCTTTGAGCTTAATGCCGCGAGTCGTACCACAGTCATTCTCACGAACGATCACATCCTGCGATACGTCAACAAGACGACGGGTAAGATATCCAGAGTCAGCCGTGCGTAACGCTGTATCTACGAGTCCTTTACGCGCACCGTAGGAGGAAATAATATATTCGGTAACTGTCAGCCCTTCACGGAAATTCGTCTTAATCGGTAAATCGATAATTTCCCCTTGCGGATCAGCCATCAAACCACGCATACCGACTAGCTGACGCACCTGCGAGATGTTACCACGCGCTCCAGAGAACGCCATCATGTATACCGAGTTAAGAGGGTTATTGCTCTTAAAGTTTTTCACCACCTCATCCTTGAGGTTCTCATTAGCCACGTTCCATGTATCAATTACCTTTTGGAAACGTTCGACCTCGGTAATTTCGCCCCTTGTATAACGGCTTTCGGTTTCTTCGATTTCTTGCTCAGCCGCCGCTAGCAAAGCTTTCTTACTAGCAGGAACTTGTAAATCGTCGATACTAATTGATACGCCAGCCTGAGTTGCATAGCGAAAGCCTAGTGCTTTTAATTGGTCAGCAACATTGGCGGCGCTAGTTGTTCCATAATGCGTAAAAGCCCAAGCAATTAACTTCTTCAACTGCCCCTTATCGATGGTGCTATTGATAAAGCGCTGAGGCTTCTTTTCTTCAGGCGAATCCGTGTTGCTAGTCGTGAAATCTGCCATGGTATTAAGCTATTAAATAATCTTTTGAGTAATTAATCGAAATTTTATGATTATGAATAGCCACGCAGAGCAAGGCTATTCATAACATTTAGATAGCTAGAGACGCATAAATTGCCTGATTGAAAATTACGCGCCCAGGAGTAGTTTTGATGTACTGCGAAATCAAGCCACCTTCAGCATCTTCACGAGTCCGTCGGAAATCGTATTCCTTGACCTTTGTGCCATCTTCGAGAACCGTAACTTTAGGCTCCTCATTTTCCTTGACTGCACCTTGACCTTCCACGATTCCCTCGAAACGCACCCAAACATTGGCATGAATGTCAATTTCACCTTGTTCGTATGCCATCACGACATCGTTGAAGTTAGCAAAGTAACGTCCTTCACCTTTCTGCTTATAGGGATTTTCGGTGGTGAGATAGTAACAGCCCAAAACCATATCTTGGCTAGGTGTAACGATCGGACGACCTGTTGCAGGCGAGAGAATGTTGTTAGAAGCCAACATCAACAAGCGTGCTTCTGCTTGCGCTTCAATCGATAGAGGTACGTGAACCGCCATTTGGTCACCGTCAAAGTCAGCGTTAAAGGCTGGACAAACGAGGGGATGCAATTGAATTGCACGACCACTCACTAGCAAAGGTTCAAAGGCTTGAATACCCAATCTGTGCAACGTTGGAGCGCGGTTGAGCATCACGGGGTGTTCACGGATCACATCCTCTAGTACGTCCCAAACGGCTGGATCATTACGCTGAATCAGTTTCTTGGCAGCTTTAATGTTATTCACTAAACCTGTTTTGATCAGGCGATGAATTACAAAGGGCTGGAACAGCTCGATCGCCATTTCCTTAGGCAGACCACATTGGTGAATCTTGAGGTTAGGACCAACGACGATGACTGAACGACCAGAGTAGTCAACCCGTTTACCGAGTAAGTTTTGACGGAAACGACCTTGCTTACCTTCGATAATGTCTGAGAGAGACTTCAGTGGGCGATTGTTTGCGCCAACTACTGTCCGTCCACGACGACCGTTATCGATGAGCGCATCAACAGCTTCTTGCAACATCCGTTTTTCGTTACGGACGATAATCTCAGGTGCAAGGATTTCTTGTAACCTTGCTAAACGGTTGTTACGGTTGATCACCCGACGATAGAGATCATTCAAGTCGCTGGTAGCAAAGCGCCCACCATCAAGCTGTACCATCGGACGCAAATCGGGAGGAATTACAGGAATGACATCCAACACCATCCAGTCTGGCTTAGAGCCAGTCGCCACAAAGTTATCAACTACCCGCAAACGCTTGATTAATTTGGCGCGTTTTTGACCTTTGGAATTTTCAATATCCGTGCGAAGACGCTCAGCTTCCTTTTCAAGATTGATATTTTGCAATAATTGCTTAATTGCTTCAGCACCAATACCAACTTCAATACCGTCTAGGACTGGATCTTCAGCATAGATTTGATCTTCTAGATCAATCCATTGATCCTCAGAAAGCAGTTGCTTGTATGAGAGATTGTAGGCACTAGCGATCGCCTCTCCAGCTTCAACAACCTTTCCTTCCGTCACAGAAGAAACATGTTTTGGATGCAAATGATAAGCTCTTTCAATACCATCAACGCCACGAATACGGATCTCACGGCTATTGACGGAAACAATTACACCATCAACCTCAGACTGAATTCCGGGATTAAGGACAACGTAGGCATTAAAGTAAACAATTTGCTCGACATCACGTAGAGGAATATCCAGCAAAGTCGCCATATAACTGGGAATACCCTTGAGATACCATACATGGGTAACTGAAGCCGCTAACTTGATGAAGCCCATACGGTGACGGCGTACTCTTGACTCCGTGACTTCTACGCCGCAACGCTCGCAAACGATGCCACGATGGCGCACACGCTTATACTTGCCGCAATGACATTCCCAGTCCTTAGCAGGACCAAAAATCCGCTCACAGAACAAGCCATCCATTTCTGGCTTCAGTGTGCGGTAGTTAATTGTTTCAGGTTTTGTGACTTCGCCAACCAAACTGCCATTTGGTAAAACTCTCTCGCCCCACTTACGAATGCGATCGGGTGATGCCAAGCCAATCTTGACATAGTCAAATCGCTGTTCCACTTTCGCCATACGTTACAACGTCCTTAAATTAAGTTCTTTAGGTTGAAAGCTGTTAGCCATTAGCGGTTAGCTTTTAGCTTTTTTATGATTGAATTGCGCTAGATAGCATTGCGTAGAAAATCGCTGAATTGCAGCAACAAGATTTAGTTAGCTATTAGGGTTTAGCACTTAGCTATTAGCGTTTAGCTTGGATATTCCAAAAGCTAACAGCTAATAGCCAACTGCTAACAGCTAATTATTAATCATCGTCCTCATCAAAGTTGATATCGCCTCGGTAGACAGATTCATAGGTTGGACGATTTGGGGTGCGACGGGAACCAGTATCCACCATCAGATCTACTTCTGTATCTTGGTTACTGCCATCCTCAGAGAGTTTGTGAACTGATACATCCAAACATAGCGACTGAAGTTCGCGTACCAATACCTTGAATGATTCAGGCGTACCAGGACGAGGAATTGCATGACCTTTCACGATCGCATTCAGCGCTTCGTTACGTCCAGTCATATCGTCAGACTTAACTGTGAGCAGTTCTTGGAGAATATAGGCTGCACCAAAAGCTTCCAGCGCCCATACTTCCATTTCTCCAAAGCGCTGACCACCTTGCTGGGCTTTACCACCAAGAGGTTGCTGGGTAACTAGAGAGTAAGGACCAGTTGAACGAGCGTGAATCTTGTCATCAACAAGGTGAACTAGTTTCAGCATATAAGCTTTACCAACGGTCACAGGTTGATCAAAGGGTTCACCAGTGCGTCCGTCATAGACGGTCAATTTACCTGGGAAGCCATCATTAAAGATCCAGTCTTTGCCAGTGTGGTTACGAGCATGTTCTAGCTGACCATGTACCAATTCACGAGATGCCTCTTCACCATACATTTCATCGAAAGGTACGATCTTAAAACGAGCATTCAAGTTTTCCGCAGCCCAACCGAGCAAGCATTCAAATACTTGACCGACGTTCATCCGAGAAGGTACACCCAGAGGGTTCAACACGATGTCGAGAGGCGTACCATCGGGCAAGAAAGGCATATCTTCCTTCGGCAAAATCCGCGAAATAATACCCTTGTTACCGTGACGACCTGCCATCTTGTCGCCGACTTGGATCTTGCGTTTTTGAGCAACATAGACACGAACGACCATGTTTGCCCCCGGAGGAAGCTCATCGCCTTGTTCGCGAGTAAATACGCGCACATCGACAACGCGACCCTTTTCACCGTTAGGTACGCGCAAAGAGTTATCTCTTACATCACGAGCCTTTTCACCGAAAATTGCTCTTAACAGCTTTTCTTCAGGAGGCTGATCAGATTCACCCTTAGGTGTGACTTTACCAACAAGGATTTCACCAGAACTTACCCAAGCGCCAATGCGAATAATGCCCTGTTCATCAAGGTTACGCAGAGAATCTTCGCCAACGTTAGGAATTTCGCGAGTGATTTCTTCAGGTCCTAGCTTAGTTTGCCTTGCCTCAATTTCGTATTTCTCAACGTGAATCGAGGTATAAACATCATCAATTACGAGACGCTCATTAATCAGAATTGCGTCTTCGTAGTTGTAGCCTTCCCAAGGCATGTAAGCAACGAGAATGTTCTGACCAAGCGCAATTTCTCCACCTTCAGTTGCCGAGCCGTCAGCAAGTACTTGCCCTGCGACGACCGTATCGCCAACCCATACCAGAGGACGCTGATTTAAGCAGGTGTCTTGGTTTGATCGCTGATACTTTTGCAGACGGTAGATGCTTTCTAAACCAGTGTCATCAGCCTTAACGCGAATTTCATCGGCAGAGACATAGGAGACTTCACCTGTGACTCGCGAGACGATTACCATACCTGAGTCACGCGCAGCTTGCGCTTCAAGTCCAGTACCAACGAGGGGACGCTCAGGACGCAAGAGAGGAACCGCTTGACGTTGCATGTTCGATCCCATCAGGGCGCGGTTAGCATCATCATGCTCAAGGAAAGGAATCAGCGATGTTGCCACCGAGATGATCTGTACAGGAGAAACTGCAACATAGTCAATTTCTTCAGGTGTTGCTGTACCCCATTCTTGACGGTAGCGAATCGGTACAATTTCGTTAAAAATATAACCTTCATCGTTAGTAGCTACGTCACCTGGAGCTACGCGGAATTCATCTTCTTCATCGGCAGTCATGTAGACAGGTTCTTCGTTCTTGTGAACTTTGCCATTTTCAACTGCATAATAAGGAGTTTCGATGAAGCCGTATTGATTCACACGAGCGTGAGTTGCCAAGGAACCGATCAGACCAGCGTTAGGTCCTTCAGGCGTTTCAATGGGGCAGATGCGACCGTAGTGACTAGGGTGAATATCACGCACTGCGAAGCCTGCACGTTCACGGGTCAGACCACCAGGACCAAGGGCGCTAAGACGACGCTTGTGGGTTAACTCAGCGAGAGGATTGGTTTGATCCATGAACTGAGATAGTTGGCTAGAACCAAAGAATTCTTTGATTGCGGCAACTAGGGGCTTGGGGTTAACCAAGGATGCAGGGGTCAATGCATCAACATCAGAGACAGTCATTCGTTCGCGAATGATCCGCTCTAGACGGTTTAAGCCAACACGAACTTGGTTTTGTAGCAATTCACCGACTGACCTGACGCGACGGTTGCCTAAGTGGTCAATGTCGTCGATTTCACCGATATCAAATTTGAGGTTAATCAGATAGTTGATCGCAGTGAGAATGTCCTTCTCGGTCAGTACCCGCATCGTGTCAGGGGTATTTAAGCGCAATTTCTTATTGAGCTTGTAACGTCCAACCTTTCCGAGGTCATAACGTTTGGGGTCAAAAAAGCGCGATCGCAATAGTTCACGTCCACCAGACTCCGTAGGAGGCTCACCTGGACGGAGCTTGCGATAAAGCTCTTTCAGAGCTTCGTCTTCGTCGAACTGACCTTCTTTATCAATTGTTTTCTGGAAATACTCACGGTGAGTCAGCGCATCAAGAATTTCCGCATCACTTAAGCCGATCGCCTTCAGTAATACCTGTGCGGAAAGTTTACGAGTTTTGTCAATACGTACCCATACAAGATCATTCTTGTCGGTTTCAAACTTTAGCCATGCACCTCGGTTAGGAATCAGGCTGGCGTTGTAGGTACGGCGACCGTTCTTGTCAATCTCTTGTTTGTAATAAACCCCAGGGCTACGGACAATCTGATTGACGATGACTCGCTCAGCGCCATTGATGATAAAGGTTCCACGATCTGTCATCAGGGGCAGATCGCCAATAAAAACTTCTTGCTCTTTTATTTCTCCTGTTTCTTTATTAATAAGCCTCGTGGGAACGTACATCTGTACGGCATAGGTGGCATCCCGACGTTTGGACTCATCAACACTATATTTTGGACGCTTGAGTTTATAATCTTTGGCAATGAAATGGAGTTCCATTTTGCCCGTATAATCTGTAATCGGTGAGAAACTCTCAAGCTCTTCAATAAGTCCTTCTTCTAGGAACCATCGAAAACTCTCCCGCTGGATTTCTACAAGATCTGGTAGAACGAAGGCAGGAGTAACAAGAGTAGGCTTATTCATGCACTAATGACTGCAGTTTTAGTGGGCGGAGTATATATCTAGTTTTGATTCTAGACATAAGCACATTATCCTAGCTTACCTACGATCTAATTGTCAAGCTCTTTTTGATGTTTTATCTTTAGCCAACCCAAAAACACAAAGACGGCGCGAAGCGCCGTCTTTGTGTTTTTGGGTTTACCCAGAAATTATATTTACTCAAAATTCTACAAGAAGTTTCGCTTGGTTACTTTGGCAGGAAACTCTTTATCGCGGATTTGGACTTGGAGGATTTGCCCATTCTTGGCGAGGTGTGTTGGTACATAGCCGAAAGCGATCGCCTTACCTAGAGTCGGTGACATCGTGCCACTGGTGACAATGCCGACAGTTTCGCCTTCAAATCGAATTGGATAATCGTGACGAGCAATATTGCGCCCTTCTAGTTCTAAACCGATTAATTTGCGAGAGACTCCATTTAGTTTTTGATCTTCTAAAACCGCGCGTCCGATAAAATCACCTTTCTCTTTGAGATGCACAATCCACATCAGATCAGCTTCCAGAGGAGTAATCGTATCATTCATATCTTGACCATAAAGATGCATTCCTGCCTCTAGTCGCAGGGTGTCACGGCAACCTAAGCCACAGGGAGCAACGCCGAGATCGAGAAGTTTTTGCCAAAGAGCCTTACCTGTTTCGATATCGGTCATGATTTCACAGCCATCTTCGCCTGTGTAGCCTGTTCGTGCTACGAAGCTTGGTACACCTAACACTTCAGTACGGGTATGACCAAACCGCAAACGGGGTAGTTTGGATAAATCTTCAGTAATGATGTTTTGGAGAGTAGCGATCGCTGTTTTGCCTTGAACTGCAATGAGAGTTTGTGAAGCCGAGTTATCAATCAGGCGATCGCCTAAATGTTGTTGTAACCATGCTTTATCTTTGTCGGTGGTTGAGGCATTGACGATTAATGTCCAATTTTCGCGATCGCCATCAGGTTCATGGCGATAAAAAATCACATCATCAATAATCCCTGCTTGTTCATTGAGTAAAACTGTATATAGCGCCTGTCCCACCTTCACTCTTCCTAAATTAGATGGCACAAGTTTGTTCAAGATTTCGAGAACACCTTCCCCAGAAATTGCAAATTTGCCCATATGCGACACATCAAACATCCCGACTTGCGATCGCACAGCTAGATGTTCGGCAACCAACCCTTTATATTGGACAGGCATCTCCCAGCCGCCAAATTCAACCAATCGCGCACCAGCAGCAACATGGAAATCATATAAAGGCGTGCGTTTGAGAATGTTGGCCATAAATTTATTTGAAAAACTATTACAACTACAATATGTAGTTTAATATGCAAGTCTTTACTGTTGTGGCGATCGCTTTAGATATTTCTTATGGACTCGACATAATCGGCGATCGCTCTTTGAATATTTCGGCAATTACCACTCAAACAAACCACAAGAAATATTTTTAAAAGTGTTGCTTTGAAACACTTTTAAAAATATTTCTTGATTTAGGTTTAAGCGCAAAACTTTGTAATTCTAAATATGCAACCAGATGCGCCATATTACTTTCGCAAATCCTAAATCACCCCTTGTTATAAGCTAACACAATAAGCATTCTCCCCAAATAACCCACTTCTTTTTCGTCATGACTTATAATTTCAAAGCCTGCTGATTCTAGCAAGTGAATATAATTATGGGTGTATGAATATTCTTGACCGATTATTTCTGAAGCAATATCTTTGTTAATATCATAATTCCCATAAAGAGGCTCAATAAAAAATATTATCGAATCTTTTGCTTGATTTCTCAATATCTTAATGAGACGTTTAACTGATTCTTCCGATAAATACTCAAGAACTCCACCACAGGTATGATATAGAGTATTGTGTGTTGCGTTTTTCTCAGTCCATTCAATTAAATCTGACCTAACAAATGTAAGATGACCATACGTTCTATTATTGTCCTCGACTTGACGCTCTGATATATCAATCCCAATAAATTTCTTAACAACTGTCCATTGTTGAGATAGATAATTCAACCATCTTCCATCTCCAGTCCCAAATTCGTATACAGATTGAATGTTTTTATCTACCAATAAAGGGATTAGCCTTTGAACGATGTCCTTATGTGCTGGTATATGTACTTCTTCTGTTCTATTTTTAGTGTTAGCAAAATACGTGTCTGCGTTGCTCCAAAAATTTCTATGGATTGATTCCAACTCATCTGAGATCTTACCCTCTTGCTTCTTTATTTTGTATCCAAGGTAAAACCGAATTAATCTATCAACAATAGGAACTTTTAGGTTAGTCCAATGATAATTAGGAATCGTAAAATTTTTGCGGATTTCATCAGCTTTTTTAGGAAATAATTTGGCTAACACCAAACCTAATGCATATTTTATTCTGTCCATATCAGTACCCTTATTATTGCGTTTTGGCAAACACATTTACTAAGCCCTAACCCAAACAACGACTCTAATGCCTAAGAAACCATTTAAGAATTGTCTAGATCCCCCCAGTCCCCCTTTTTAAGGGGGATTGAGGGGGATCTTTTAGAGCTTTTAACCGCAGAAAGTAATTCTTAAATGGGTTCTAAAGGCTGAATAGAGCATCAAGAAAGATGTTGCTTTCTGTAAGGATATCATGATTCTGTCCAATCAAAAGAAGTGTTATTTCCTTAGCCCTCAAGGATTAGCGGTGCTTTGCACCGCACGATATTACCTTTCGTTTTTTGCGGTAATCCTTTCCTTAGCAAATTCTTCCCTTTGCAGGACTACCCGATATTCTTCTTCAATAAATGTATCAAGATAGAGTCCCCTAACTAGAAATGACTCAGTGATACGCTCACTTCACAACTATAGCCAGAATCTGCTTGTCATCTAATCCAGCTTTTTAAATAAACGTGAGTTCGATATAGCCATTTGCGGCGTGCTTTGCACGCCGCAAATGGCTATATCGAACTCACGTTAAATAAGAACTCTACATTTTGATAAGTAGCTAGACATAAGTAAACTAAAAACCTAAAAAACTGTCCTGCCCGCGTAGAGGTCGAGACAACTCCTATAGCAACGCAAGAGATAGATAGGACAAATCAAAACCAAAAAGATGAGTGGCGGCGCTTCGCGCCACTCATCTTTTTGGTTTTATGTCCTAAGCAAAACTTACATTGCTATAGTTCTAGGTTTGAATTATGGTGAGCTACTTAAACAAAGACTGATTTTTGACCACACGGCTTCGCCGTGTGGTCAAAAATCAGTCTTTGTTTTACAACTAAGCCCTTTGTTAGCTAGAGAAGTTTGTAAATGAGCGTATTTTCATTGACAAACTTCTCCTCATAAGGCGGTAAAGTAAAGCCAGATCTAGAAATTTTGTGTTTATGGCTTTTCAACGTGCTAGTGGAATTTTGTTGCATCCAACCTCACTACCCAGCAAATTTGGGATTGGGGATTTAGGAGAGACGGCTTATCAGTTTATTGAGTTTTTATCGCGTAGTGGTCAAAAGCTGTGGCAAGTGCTACCCCTTGGCCCCACAGGATATGGTAACTCTCCCTATATGAGCTTTAGCGCGATCGCAGGTAGCCCTTATCTGATCAGCCCTGAACTATTAGCAAAGCAACATTTACTCAAGGAAGAGGATTGGGCTGATATTCCTGATTTTGACCAAAATCGCGTTGATTTTGAGGCAGTAATGCCATACAAACGCAAGTTACTAGAGATTGCTTTTGAGAGATTTCAACAAGGCTATGTTAATCAAGATCTCCAACATCATCATGATCTATATTTGCTCCAAGAGCAATTCAAAAAGTTTTGCTACGAAGAAGCTGACTGGCTCGAAGACTATGTGCTATTCATGACCCTGCATGAACAAAATCCTAAAGTTCTTTGGAATAATTGGGAACCTGCGATCGCCAGACGCGAGCCACAAGCATTGCAACAAAAGCGCGAAGAACTACACGAGCAAATTGAGTTTCAAAGATTTGTGCAATTCGTCTTTTTTGATCAATGGCTGAAGCTAAAGCAATATGCCAATATGCGAAACATTCAGATTATTGGTGATATTCCCATTTATGTATCTCACAATAGTGCTGATGTTTGGGCAAATCCCGAAAACTTTGCCCTCGATCCTGACACCTATGAAGTCGCGCAGATGGCAGGCGTACCACCTGACTATTTCAGTGCCACAGGTCAACTATGGGGTAACCCTGTTTATAACTGGGAATATCTCCAAGAAACTCACTTTGCATGGTGGATCGATCGCTTTCGCTTTCTAAATCGTTATGTAGATATTATTCGGATCGATCATTTCCGAGGCTTTGAGGCTTTTTGGCAAGTTCCCGCAGGTGAAGAAAACGCAATTAAGGGCGAATGGAAAGTTGCTCCTGGGACAGAACTATTTACCAAGCTAAATGAGGTAATGGGTGAGTTACCAATTCTTGCCGAAGATCTTGGTGTGATCACTCCTGAAGTTGATAAGTTGCGGGATGATTTTGGGTTTCCTGGGATGCGCGTCTTGATGTTTGCCTTTGGCGGCGGCTCTGACAATTTCCATCTCCCACACAACTATGTGCGAAATAGTGCTGTCTACACAGGAACCCATGACAATGATACGGCTGTGGGTTGGTGGCAAAGGGCGAGTAAGTACGAAAAGGGACTATTTTACAAATATATAGTCGGATTTGCCGCAGGTGAACCGATTAACTGGGTGCTAATCCGTATGGCGATGGCGGCTGTGTCGGTAATTGCGATCGTGCCGTTGCAGGATATTCTCGGCTTGGACAACAATGCGCGGATGAATACTCCCGCCACAGCCACAGGCAATTGGGGCTGGCGCTATAGCGATCCCGATTTGCTAAATCAAGATCTCAGCGATCTCCTACTTGAAATTACCCAACTGTATAGCCGCTAAAAAATATCTGTACGATTTAGATTTTTAATGGCGCGGCTAAGCCGCGCCATTAAAAATTTGCATTAATCTCCAACCCTTTATTTTAGTCTTAAGCAACTTGACACAAAATTTGGTATGAGAATATATATCTACTATTAATAAATTTCACAAACGATTCCCATAAAGTCGTTCTGACCCAAAACAATGTCTTCCCTCGCTTTTGAAGCTTTACTCATCATTTTGCTAATTATTGCCAATGGTGTTTTTTCGATGTCCGAGCTAGCGATTGTTTCTGCTCGCAGAGTGCGCCTAGAGCAATGGGCAAAGGAAGGAAATGCAAAAGCCAGAGCAGCTTTAAGACTGATCGCCTCACCTAATAATTTTTTGTCAACTGTACAAATTGGCATCACCTTAATCGGGATTTTAAGCGGTGCATTGGGTGGCGCAACCGTGGCAAAAACCTTGCAAAAATCATTAGATACTGTCCCCCTGCTACAACCCTATAGCGAAACCTTTAGCTTTGCGATTGTGGTCGGTATCATTACTTACCTATCTCTGGTGGTTGGTGAGCTTGTACCTAAGCGCTTAGCAATGAGCAATGCCGAGCAGATTGCCTGTGCCGTTGCCCCGCCAATGCGATTTCTTGCTAATTTTGGTACTCCTGTTGTCTATTTGCTAAGCATTTCCACCGAAGCTTTACTTGGCTTACTAGGGATTCAGGCAACTGAAGAATCACAAGTTACAGAAGAAGAAATTAAGGTGATGATTGCTCAGGGTGCTGAGTCGGGGATGTTTGAAGAAGCTGAGCATGACATGGTTGAGCGTGTTTTTCGTTTAGGCGATCGCCCGATCAAATCTCTAATGACTCCGCGTACTGAAATCGACTGGCTGGATGTCGATGCCCCGTTTGAAGAAACGCAGCGCGAAGTTTTGGAGAGTGGACATTCACGCTTTCCTGTAGCCAGAGAAAACCTCGATGATTGCGTCGGCATTGTCGAAATCAAAGAATTCCTCAATGCAAGTCTTAAGGGGCAGCAGATCGATCTAGTTAAAGTTAGCAGCCCGCCTTTATATGTTGCAGAGACAGCTAGTGCCTTGAGCGTATTAGAGCAGTTCAAGCAATCTGGCGATCGCGTCGCGATGGTGACTGATGAGTATGGTGGTGTTGAGGGACTTGTGACTCTTACTGATTTGCTCGAAGCGATCGTTGGTGACTTGCCATCCAGCGATCGCCAAGGTGATCCCGATGCGATGCAGCGAGAAGATGGGTCTTGGTTGATCGATGGCATGATTTCTAGCGATCGCCTCAAAGAAATCCTCGAAGTTGAGGAGCTACCCTTTGAAAAAGAGCATAATTACCACACCCTCGGTGGATTGATGATGACCTATCTCAGGCATATTCCCATGGTTGGCGAACACTTTACTTGGGAAAGAATGCGCTTTGAAGTCGTTGATATGGATGGTAACCGTGTAGATAAAGTACTAGTTAATCTCTCTCCACCATTACCACCAGTAGACGAAGATCCCAAAAGTACTAAGCGAACCTAAAAGCAAGATTGAAGCAAGTCAGCCTTAGGCTGACTTGCTTCAATCTTGCTTCTGGTTTTTTCAAGCGCCTTCAGCGATGTAAACACCAGAAGCGGTTTTTTGAAAGCCCGTCAACGGAGAGCTTTCAAAAAGGTTTTTATAATGAGAATTGCTGCTATAGCAATGTAAGAGATAGCTCGGACAAAAATCAAAACCTAAAAGATGAGTGGCGGCGCTTCGCGCCGCCACTCATCTTTTAGGTTTTATATCCTAAGCAAAACTTACATTGCTATAGCAATCAAAAATTTGCAACTAATTACATTAGTTTGTTATACTCATTATCCGTTCGGCGGCATAGCCAAGTGGTAAGGCAGGGGTCTGCAAAACCCTCACCCCCAGTTCGAATCTGGGTGCCGCCTTTTTCTTAAAGAGAGTGAATGCAAAGCATTCACTCTCTTTTACCATGTAGTATTTTCCGCAATCTGCTTTCCTTCAGTTTGCAAGTACTCCAGAAAAGCCTGAGCAACTACCGATAGCTGCTTACCTGCTAGATGAATAACATACCAGTGACAGTGGATCGGAAAATTCTCCACATCTAAAATCGCAATTTGTCCTGAAGCCCCTTCTAAGGCGATCGTATGGCGCGACAAAACTGAGATCCCTAGACCTCCTGCGATCGCCTGCTTAATTGCCTCATTACTTGCAAGCTCCATTTTTACTTTGGGCGTAACTTTGTGTTCATCAAATAACCTTTGTACATATCCCCTTGTCCCAGAACCCGACTCTCTCGTGATAAATGGCTCATCAGCTAACTTTTGAATCGGAATATTTTTTTCATTTGCTAATGGGTGATCATGGTTTGCTAGGACAACTAATGGGTTGGCTAGAAATGGGTGCGCCTTGACATCAGGCTCATCGGGAACTTGACTCAAAATATATAGATCATCCTTATTCTCAGATAGCCTCTCTAAAATACCGCTATGGTTAGTTACCTTCAGAGATATTTCCACCCCAGGATAACGCTGACAAAATGGGCCCAGTAAACGTGGGATCACATATTTTGCTGTTGTCACCACTGTTATCTTGAGATATCCCTGTTTTAGTCCCTTCATGTCGGCAACACTCATCTCAAATTGAGATATGCGTCCAAAAATCTCTTGGCAAGTGGTGAACAACTCTCGACCAGCCTGAGTTAAAAAAAGTTTTTTGCCTACCTGCTCAAACAAAGGCATCCCGATCGCCTTTGTCAAATGTTTAATCTGCATTGAAACTGTGGGTTGGGTTAGGAATAACTCCTCGGCTGCACGGGTATAGCTATACTTTAGACGGTCAGAACTTGAGCTTTGAGAAAATGGGATAATCGGCTAAAGAATTTAATACTGCCGCCAAAATTAATTCATGATTACAATCGAATTTTCAGAAGACGAGAAGAAAAAACTAC
>NZ_JAYGIF010000031.1:0-15730 GCF_034931345.1 Pseudanabaena sp. CCNP1317
TTGTCAACCTTTTAGCTGGGTTGGTTGCTTATACATATCGAGAGACTAAACCTGCTTTAGATCTTCTCTTCAAAGGCTTACCTGCTCTTCCTCCTGCCATCTTTTAGTTCGTCGAACTCACGTTAATTACTGTAGCAATGTAAGTTTAGCTTAGGACATAAAACCAAAAAGATGAGTGGCGGCGCTTCGCGCCGCCACTCATCTTTTTGGTTTTGATTTGTCCTATCTATCTCTTGCGATGCTATAGTTGATACCTATTGGTAACTGATGTTACGTGGAACTCAGATGATGAATTGCTTGCTGCTAGCATGACAGGGCAACCACGGGGGGATTGCCCCTACCTCAATAATTTAGATTCTGTAGGGGCTGTGCCCCCGTGCCAGCCCTAGACTTAGATGATCGGATGATCGTAGGAATTCTATCCACGTAACATCAATTGGTAAGATGAGCAAAGCCCACGCTACTAATCCTTACATCAACTCACATCAGTACTTAGCAAGATGAGAAGGAGCGATCTCGTAAGTCATAAAATCATAGGCAGGAATCGTATTCGCAAAAATCATCCTCGCTTCATTAACTAAATCTTCCAATAGAATGGGATTACCAGGCGAATAGCGAGGACTGAAATGAGTCATGATTAATTGCTTCACATTCGCCAATAGTGCTACTTGAGCCGCCATCGTACTAGTGGAATGTAACCGCTGAAAAGCCATGTCAGAATCTTGATGAGCAAAGGTTGTCTCATGGATTAGCACATCCGCATTTTGAGCTAATTCCACGGAACTATCACAAAAAATTGTATCTGTACAATAGGCAATCTTCCGCCCGATCTGGGGAGCGCCACAAAATTCCTTTCCATCTATTTTGCGTCCATCGGGAAGCGTCACCGTTTTCCCTTGCTTCAGTTCGCCAAAAATTGGACCTGGGGGAATATTCATTGCGATCGCCTTATCGACATCAAACTTACCCGCGCGATCGCGTTCTACCAAGCGATAACCATGGGCTGTGACTTTATGCTTGAGTGGAGCCGCCATCATATAAAATTCTGAATCTTCGCAAACTAGTCCCGTTTTGACCTTATGTACCTTGATCGAATAGGAGAGGCGCGTCTCGCTATAGCGCAAACAAGCATCAAGATAGTCACCCAAACCTGATGGCCCATAAATATCAATATGGCTGACATTCCCCGCCATGCCACAACTTGCCAGCAACCCTGGTAAACCAAAAATATGATCGCCATGCATATGCGTGACAAAGATCTTGGTGATTTGGCTAATTTTTACATCACTTCGCAGTAATTGGTGCTGAGTTGCCTCACCACAATCGAGCAGCCAAACTTCGGCACGTTGAGGTAGACGCACTGCCACACTGGAGACATTGCGCCCGCGTGTGGGTACACCCGAACTAGTACCGAGAAAGGTGATTTGCATATCTAGTCATCTACAAAAATCTCGATGCGGCGGTTACTTTTGCCGTTGCTATCGGCTGCACTACTAGCCAAGGGACGACTAGCACCATAACCAACCACCATCCAATAATAGGTCTGTTCACCGCGCAGTCTTGCCAAATAGTCCTTAACGGCTGTAGCTCGTAAATATGAAAGAGTCAGTTCATCCCCTGCACTACCCAAATCCATATGCCCATTAATCCTGACTCGCTTGCCCGTGGCTAAGGGTAATTGAGCCGCCACTTCATCGAGTAACCGAAAACTTTCTGGACGAATACTTGCCTTGTCCGTATCAAACAATGCATCAGAAGAGAGGGTAAATTGCTGCTTTTTGTAATTTAAAAAGTTAAATGAGGGTTGCCAGACTAAATCTGGTCGCGTGAGGGCGATCGCTAAACCAATACCCGTACCTGCGATCGCACTCACGCCCAGAAATACACTGCGAACAATAAATTTCACAGCCGAGCGCCCCACCTGACTGAAATCGTCTGATGGTTGCCCCGAAGATTTACCTATTGACTTATCTGGAGTCGGTAAATTTGCCACAATTATTTCTTCTTTGCTTTAGAGCTAACAGTCGTATCAATCAGTTCTAACTCAGTAGCCCGAAACGAAACGATCTTTTCCCAGTTCCCACCACCAAAAATCACGGCGACACGACCATCGGTTACCCGTTGCACTTGCCCCTGAAACCCATAATAGGTATCACCTTCATTGATAACCCGCACCGCAGAACCTGGAAAAATGATTGGCTGCATACTCTCTCAAAACTCCTGACTATGGTTTTAACTAGGTTCATTCTATATCTTTTGCCGCCGCTCTGTGTATTGTTGCGATCGCGATGACTCATCTTTATTTACGTGAGTCATCGCGATCATCGGGTGAAGCCCATCCGAGCAGATTGGACAGCCAGCCGCGTTTTTGTGGCGGTGGAATCGGTGTTTTTTTAGTAGTCGCTGGATTGGGCTTCGGTTCACTTTTACTGTTGTTTTTAGTATTAGTTTGGCTAGGATTGGGATTATCAAGCTCTTTAATATGTTTGAGCGCTAATGGCTCTCGAGGATTAATCTGAAGCGATCGCTGCAAGCTAACTTTTGCCATTTGCGGCTGGTTGACGTTTTTATATACCACACCCAGCATGGCGTGACATCTACTATTGTTCTTATCAAGTTGCAAGATCTCACGCAAATCCTTGAGTGCGGATTTCCAATCACCCTGACTAATATAGATTTCACAGATTCTCAGGCGATCGGCGATCGCGCTAGTATCACGTTCCTCAATTCTGGTTTGAATTATCGTTTCGTCGGGGTCAGATTTCCGATTAATCGGAGGTTGGTAACTTTTGTATTGAGTAGGTTGGGGATAACTAGTTTTGGGGGCTGGGATAGGATAGGGGGCTACATAAGGCTTGGGATGGGTGGGTGACATGGGCATCAGTACTGGCGGCATATTGTCTGCGCCGTATTGATAGCCTTCTTTGTAAAGAATGTAAACCAGATTTAGTTCACTGATTTGGGCTGTATATTCCAGAATAGTTTTGATGGATTGATACTGTACCTGCGCGATCTTAGAAACTGAGCGCTCGTAAAGACCATCGTTAGGAGCCATCATTAACTCACAGGCGATCGCCGAATGAATTGGCACATTGCGCGATTTTTGCATTAACCTCTTAGCAAGCAGCTTAAAGATGCCTTGATAAGCTTTGCGCTCTTCATCCTTCATGAGGACGTTGTAGGCTGGGTTAACCAATTTCGCTAGATATTGCGTGGCGATTTCCTTTTCTTCAGATGAAAAGCCATACACATCAGGATGTAGTATCCGCGCAATGCTCACATAGACATGGCGAATGTAAACAGGACTGCTGATGATTGGCAAGCCCAGTGCGGCATAGTAGTCATGATTGAACTGACTAATACCTCGATCAACGCGGATAAACTGGGACTTGGGTTGATTCATGTTTACTCGCTTTGCTCATGGCTAGATGATGGTGGCGATCTGATTTATCTAGATTTATCTAAGAAGCCATTTAAGAATTGTCTAGATCCCCCCCAGCCCCCCTTAAAAAGGGGGGAGAATTATCTTCTTCCCCCTTTTTAAGGGGGATTGAGGGGGATCTCTTAGGTTTTTTATACTAAAAAGTAATTCTTAAATAGTTTCTAAATGCTTATACCAATAATACCAATTGCCAAAAGTGTCGTTACACTTTTGGCAATTAAAAATCAAACCCAGAAAGAGTTTTAAAAACCTAAAAGTAGAGAGGGCGCGAAGCGCCCTCTCTACTTTTTAGTAATGCAATGGTAATACAGTAAGCGGTAACAGGGAAAAGCCAATCCAAAATAGCGATCGCCAAGAAAATTGTGGTAACGGTTCAGGCTCGGCAAGTAAAAAGCTCACCCGTTCTTCTAGACGATTGCTAGTATTGGTCGCCCCAAAGGCTGCGGCAAAAGTTGGGGTTGAGTGCATATTATTACTACTAACCATGGCTAGTAATGACTCAGCGATTAATAAACCATCTGTATATTGAGCCGCCCAGCGATCGGCGCGAAGTTCTCGCAACAGTAGCAACTCTTCCCATAAAGCTTGGGTATTTGGCAACCAAGGCATCACTTGACGCAGGCAACCGAGCCAGAAAAACCAAAATGTATCGCGGTAATAGGCATGGGCGCGTTCATGCCACAAAACTGCATCAAGATGTTCGGTATCAAGGCTGTCAAGTAAACCTTGGCTCACAAAAAGTTGCGATCGCCAAAAGCCAATTTGAGCAGCAAATAGCATCGGCATATTCAGCAAGCGGATCGGTTGATTAACCGAGTTAACATGCTCCACATCGGCAACCATCTCTTGCAGTTTTTGTAAAGATTGCCAGCCGCTCCAAGAGAGTTGACCACCCCGAAACACACTGTAAATCAAAAATATTATGGCGATCGCATAGCTGAGTCGTCCTGCTTGCAAGCCAATCATTTGTCCTTCGGCTCCCATGCATAGCACGGCGATCGCGGTCATCACCACTAGCAATGGCGGCAGCACAAAGCATACTAGCGCCTTCTGCCAGCGCATCTGCCAACTTACAGGACAAGTAGCATCGCTGCTATTTTGCCAACCATAGCGCAATCCCCATGCAAGACAGAGAGAGCCAAACAGCATCACAAAATGTATAGAGAAAAAGGGCATGGACTTAACCTTCTTGTGATTGTTCTCTCAATTGACGGATATTTTTGAGACGGACAGCGATCGCTTCAAGCTTGTCCATACTGGCATGATCGAGATCATTAGCAAAAGCAGCAACAATATCCGCATCACCCACTTCTAAAAAGCGATTGAGTTGATGATAAGCATCCAATGCTTGCGCTTCTTCACGAGAAATTCGTGCTTGCCAATAAAGCGAACGCCCCTCTTTTTCGCAATGAATCCAACCCTTCTGCTCTAGTCGTCGCAGTACCGTCATCACTGAGCCATAGGCTAACTCGCGATCGGGATCGGACAAGATGCGATCGTGTATATCTGTCGCACCTAGCCTTGTATTATCCCAAATAATATTGAGGATTTCTGATTCTAAGCGTCCTAAAGATAGTTGTTTAGGGCGATATTTCGGTAAAGGGGTCATAGCGTCTTAAACTTGCACTTTAGCTATCACTATACTGCTTTAAGCTAGCGCTAAGCTGTGCTTCGTAAACCTTTAGAATTTAGGAGGCGGTGCGAAGCACCGCCTCCTAAATTCTAAAGGTTTGAGTGCAAAGAGCCGTAAGACTGTTGACAGCCATAGGATAAGAGGCGGCACGAAGCGCCGCCTCACACTATTTGGACTAAGATCTGCAATTCCAGATATAGCGACAGCTATAACTTGTATGGCAAGATTGTAATTAACTGATGTTACGTTGAACTCAGATGATGAATCTCTTGTTGCTAGCAAAGCAGGGCAACCACGGGGGGATTGCCCCTACCCTAATAATTTAGATTTTGTAGGGGCTGCACCCCCGTGCCAGCCCTAGACTTAGGTGATTGTAGGAATTCCATCCACGTAACATCAGTAATTAAGTCCAAGACATCCACAGAATTAGCTTAAGAAATAGTTTATGAGTCTTACAACTGGGCAAATAGTCGGTGGGCATTACGAAGTTACGGCGCGTTTGGGTGGTGGCGGATTTGGTGAGACCTATCTCTCACGAGATTTACACCTACCCGATCGCCCCACCAGAGTAATTAAAAGGCTGAGTCCCCATATCCAAGAAGCTAGCGTCTTGCAACTATCCCGACGACTGTTTGAAACTGAAGCTCAAGTTCTCTATCGACTCGGAACTCATCCCCAAATCCCCCAACTGTTTGCCCACTTTGAGGAATTATCAGAATTTTATTTAGTTCAAGAATATATTGATGGCAAAGATCTTAGTCATGAACTACCGCGTGGCAAGATTTGGGAACAGTTCGCAGTTGCGGATTTATTACAAAATCTCTTAACTGTCCTCAGCTTTGTCCATCAAAACAATGTAATCCATCGTGACATTAAGCCCGAAAATATTATTCGTCGCCGTGATGGACAGCTTTTTTTAATTGATTTTGGCGTAGTGAAGCAAATCGTTACACCCACGGCGATATTAGAAGGACAATCAGATAATGGTGGCTATACGGTAGGAATTGGGACTCCAGGATATATGCCCAGTGAACAGGCGCATGGTGAACCAAAATTTGCTAGCGATATCTATGCGATCGGAATGCTTGGCATTCAAGCGCTGACAGGGCTTTCCCCTAGTCATCTGGTCAAAGATGAAAACCTAGAAATTATGTGGCGTGAATCTGCTCCCAAAGTCTATCCAGAATTTGCGGATATTCTGTCGCGAATGGTGCGGTTTGATTTTCGGCAACGTTATCCTAGTGCGGAAGCAACCTATGAGGAGATCAAGGAATTTATCAATCGCTATCCGAGTTCTCAGGTCAATCACAGTTTGCCAACGGTACTGCTCAGTGCAGAGGCGACTCAAGCCAACAATCCTAGAAGCTATGCCAACAATGAGCCTGTGCGCGATCGCCATTCAGCCCAGAAACAGGAAATATCTAAATTAGGTATTTGGCAACATTTTCAGCCTTGGCACTTGGGTTTAGGCATCATTACTCTGGGCGCGGTTATGATTACGGCTCTAGTTCTGACATTTGGACATTCCCCAAAGCCAATAAATTCAGATAGTTCTGACGATTCCCCAGAAAAAACAGCCTTGCCAGAATCTGCAACTAATTCTTCCAATTTATCAAATGTAGTTCCATCCTTGGTCAAAGAATTTCCCATCAATGGTGCAAGGGATGCAATTTATGGAGTTACGATTAGCCCTGACAGTAAAATCATAGCAGGGGCTAACTCAGAACGAATCATTGGGCTATGGGACTTACAAACGAATCAAAAATTGCGGACTCTGAAAGGGCATACAGGAAGAGTCTATGATGTGAACTTCAGTCCTGATGGCAAGCGGTTAGTTAGTGGCAGTGACGATCGCAAAGTGATTATTTGGGACGTAGCCACAGGTAAAATCCTCCATACGTTAGAAGGACATCAAGAACGGATATACACGGCTATCTTCAGTCCTGACGGGAAGACGATCGCTAGCTCTAGCGGCGATCGCACCATTCGTTTATGGAATGCCGAAACGGGTAAACCGATCAGGACACTATCTGAAAAATCATGGGTTTATGATGTTTCCTTTACACCTGATAGCAAAGTTTTAGCCAGTGGCAGCAAAGATGGGGCAATTCGATTATGGGATGTGGACACAGGGAAAGTCCTCAAAACCTTAGTGGAAACTGGCAGCCCCGTGCGATCGATTGTCTACAGCAACGATGGCAAAAATATCGCTAGTGCAATGGAAGATAATACTGTCCGTCTATGGGATGGAGGGACAGGACAGTTAAAGGAAGTTCTCACAGGACATAACGGAGAAGTACATACGATCGCTTTCAGCAATGATAACGGTTTACTAGCTAGTGGCAGTGCTGATAAGACGATTCGGATTTGGTTTTTAAAAAACAAGCGATCACCTCAGGTTTTGTCAGAGCATGAGCAAGGTGTGTCATCGGTGGGATTTAGTACTGATCAAAAACTGTTGATCAGTGGCAGTCTGGACGGCAAGATAAAAGTTTGGAAGTTGGCGAATTAATCTGTAAGTAGTTAGGCATAAGTAAACTTAAAACCCAAATAGTGTGAGGCGGCGCGAAGCGCCGCCTCACACTATTTGGGTTTTGATTTGTCCTGATACAGGTGGCTATAGCTATAAAACCCAAACGAATAGAGGCGGCGCAAAGCGCCGCCTCTATGGTATGCCCTAAAAAGCATGAAGCGTTGCGTCGCAACGCTTCATGCTTTTTAGGGGTTTGAACTGTTAAAATGCAGATAGCAGTTACGACAGCAACCATCTAAGCCTCATGACATTAACCTACGAAAAGACCTTGGCAGAGCGGGTCAGAGCAGATTTTGAAATTTTGAATCAAGAGGTCAACGGCAAGCCCCTCATTTATTTTGACAATGCCGCTAGTTCGCAGAAGCCGAAAGCAGTAATCAATGCTTGGAAATATTATTATGAGCATGATAATGCTAACGTCCATCGTGGTGCTCATACCCTCAGCGCAAGAGCCACTGATGCTTACGAAGGAGCGCGGGAAAAGATTGCCAAATTTGTTAATGCTCAGTCATCTCAGGAAATTATTTATACCCGTAATGCCAGCGAAGCAATTAATCTAGTTGCCTATACTTGGGGTTGGGCGAACTTGAAAGAGGGGGATGAAGTGATTCTCTCAGTTATGGAGCATCACAGCAATATCGTGCCTTGGCAACTAATTGCTCAGCGTACAGGCGCAGTTCTCAAGTTTTTAGAACCGACTAGTGAGGGAATATTGAGCGTAGAACAGTTCAAATCCTTGCTCAATCCTAAAACCAAATTAGTTTCCATCGTTCATGTTTCCAATACTCTCGGCTGTGTGAATCCAGTGGAAGAGATGATTCCCTTAGCCCATGCACAGGGAGCCAAGGTATTACTGGATGCTTGCCAGAGTGTGCCACATATGCCGATTGATGTACAGGCTCTCGATTGTGATTGGCTCGTGGCTTCAGGACATAAAATGTGTGCGCCGACTGGTATTGGCTTTCTCTATGGTAAGCGTGACCTCTTGCTAGAGATGCCTCCATTTATGGGTGGTGGTGAAATGATTGCCGATGTGTTTCTCGATCATTCCACCTATGCTGGTTTACCCCATAAATTTGAGGCGGGAACTCCTGCGATTGGTGAGGCGATCGCCCTTGGTGCGGCGGTGGATTATTTAACCGCGATCGGCATGGATAAAATCCACGCTTACGAACAGGAATTAATTACTTACTTGATGGATTATCTCGATGATATTCCCGATATTCAAATTTATGGCCCCCGCCATGATCGCGCAGGTTTAGCCTCATTCACGATCGCTCACGGGATTCATGCTAATGACCTATCGGCTATGCTCGATCAAGACGGCATTGCGATTCGTTCAGGGCATCACTGCACGCAACCATTGCATCGCTTTTTAGGAATTAGTGGGACGGCAAGAGCAAGTGTTTATTTCTATAACACTAAAGCCGAAATCGATACCTTTGTCGCTTCTCTAAAAGATGCGATCGCCTTTTTTAAAAATGTGATGGCATAACTCTATGGTCAGACTTGTTCTATTAGGTGCATCAGGCTCAGGGAGAACCACCCAAGCTTTACATTTACAGGCTTTGCTAAATATTCCTGTGATCTCAACTAGCGAAATTTTGCGGTTGGAGATGGCATCGGGAACAGATTTAGGCTTAGAGGTGAAAAACTTTGTTGAGGCAGGGGAATTTGTTCCTGATCTACTGATGATTGCAATGATGCGCTTGCGTCTGGGTATGGAAGATACGCAGCAGGGATGGATTTTAGAAGGCTATCCCCGCACGTCTTTTCAGGCGGAGGAGTTAGACTTTTTGCTAGATGAGTTGGGCTGTCCCCTTGACCATGCTATTTATTTACAAGCTTCGGAAGAGACATTGATGCAGCGATCGCGATCGCGTGGTGGTTCCGATGACACAATCGAGGTAATTCAGAAACGGATTGAGCAATTTCTGGAGTTAACTATGCCTTTATTAGAATATTACGGCTATAAACAGAAATTGCTGACTATCGATAGTGAATGCGATGCAGCCACTGTCAGCGCTCGTCTAGAGCATGGGATTAACCATTTACTGAAATAAGTGGTTGAGAGATTGCGCCCCTTTGGGGCGCAATCTCTCAACCCTCCAAATCTTACGACTCATTTAGAATCGCTATAGATGAACATAATTAATTACAAACCCAAATCCACAAAGTTGCGCCCCGCAGGGGCGCAACTTTGTGGATTTGGGAATTTATTTTGCACGAGTACTTAACACCATAGAATTCATGAGCCTTAGCCCTAATTCTGAAAGAGCCTATTGGTTAGCATGGTCGCAAATTCGCGGCATTGGGCCTGTGTTGATAAAACGACTATATCAAGCATTTGGCTCCATGTCAGAAGCTTGGCAGGCTTTGCCGAGCGATTTGCAAGTAGTGGAAGGTATTGGCGGTCAAACGCTAGAAACCATTCGCCAAGCACAGCGTGAAGTCGAGCCATTGTCGCTATTGGCGATACATGAGCATAATAATCTCAATTTCTGGACTCCCAGCGATCGCGAATATCCGCAGTTACTTTGGGAAATCCCCGATCCACCGCCAATTCTCTATTATCACGGACATCTTATCCAGTGGAATGAACGCAATACAGTGGCGATCGTGGGAACGCGCAACGCCACACCCTATGGAAAGCGCTGGACAAAGAAATTAGTCTCAGCCTTAGCGAGTCGTGGCTTTACAATTATTTCTGGCATGGCTGAAGGTATCGATGGCGAAGCCCACAAAGCTTGTTTGGAAGTTAGTGGTCAAACATTGGCAGTAGTTGGGACGGGCGTTGATCGCATTTATCCCTACAAACATAAATCTCTTTACGAACAAATCGTCGCTTCAGGGCTAGTAGTGAGCGAATATCCCCAAGGTACTCCGCCCGATAAAACTCATTTCCCAGCCCGTAATCGGATTATCGCAGGATTGAGCCGAGTTACTTTAGTAATGGAAGCACCTGAGCGATCAGGAGCCTTAATCACCGCCTATCAAGCCAATGAATATGGACGCGATGTCTATGCCTTGCCGAATTCCCTTGAAGTTAGCGAAGCCAAGGGTTGCTTGAAATTATTGGGTAAAGGCGCACAGGCGATTTTAGGCATAGATGAGTTATTGGAAGCTTTGGGTATGTTGCCAAATTTAGATAAACCTGCCCCTGCGATCGCTATTTCTGAACTTCCCCTATTACAACAAAATATTCTCCAAGCGATCGGTTTTGGCGATCCCGTGGGTCTAGATTGGATTGTCGAACAAACAAAGTCGCCTTCGGGCGAGGTATTGGGTGCTTTAACCCATTTAGAACTGATAGGTGCGATCGCCCCATGTCCCGGAATGCGGTATCAACGTTTAGCATAATTCCCCACCAAGAAAGTCTGTAATACCAAATTAACGTCAGTTCGACAAAAGCAAAAAATGGTAAGAATCGCTAAGCGATTCTTACCATTTTTTGCCATTAGCGTCGTGCTTCGCACGACGCTAATGGCTATATCGAACTCACGTCAAATTAAGCAATGGCTATGCCATTCTGTGTTTTGGTCTTATAAGCTCTCTTGTTATGGGTTTGAGCGAAAAGCAATGTATAGCAATGTAAGTTTTGCTGAGGACATAAAACGAAAAATATGAGTGGCGGCGCTTTGCGCCGCCACTCATATTTTTCGTTTTGATTTGCCCTATCTATCTCTTGCGTTACTATAATATTTTGAGAGCATACTCAATAGGAGCAATCAACCCCAGTACAAAGTCTTGTAAACCAGTTTTTTGCGATTACTCTCAGAGCAAAATCATGCCCCAATGAGCCACCTGTAACTGCATAGCGCAGCGCAAATTCTAGGCTTGGATTGTATTGATCCCTTACAATTGGACGCAATTTCTTTAAATCAAAAACAGGAATTTTAAAATCGCTAGGTATTTCTCCTGCTTCCCATAATTCCTTAAGCGCAGTCCATCGGTGATGTCCAGAATCCAGCATCATTTTTGTTGAATCTTGGCGATCGCTAATCATCAGACTCACCAAGGGAATTCCCCGCCATCCATCCTTCAAAATACTTGATTTATATTCATTGACTGCATCTGAACTGTCTTTGCCACCCTTACCATATTGACTAAAAGCCTTGAAAAAATCTTTAGGCTCAAACCAATAGCAAGCCACCAACATTTTTTTAACCGTCGTCACCGCATGTAATTGTTGCTCTTCTGAGAATTTATCATCATCTTCCTCTCGAAAATGTTCCCATTGAAAATCAACCCAATCCGCAGTCTGTAACAGCGATAATCCTTGCTCAAAATCAAAGGCATCTGCCTTAACGACAGACTCAACAATAGTGGTAGATTTAGCAGGTACAACCACATCAATATTTTGCACAGCCTCGACATTGACAATCGATTGTTTGCGTTTAGTGGTTGATGATTGTTTCTTGCTTTGCCATTCAACGAATGATGGATCGTCTAAAACTGCATTAACTCGATCAATGCGATAGAGCTTGAGCAGAGTTGTACTCTTGCTTTTTGGATTTTTCTCCGTCTTGTCACATTCACCTAAAAACTTTTTGATCGTGTGATCGGTTAAACCATGCAACTCTTTAAGTTCCTTGGATGATATGTATTCCATCTCTGTGCTTGCAATAGACACTTTGTTACCCTTTCTTTAAAGTCCAGTAATTTAGTGGAGTTCAACCTATGAATTAGCGATCGCCTAATACTAAAACTAAAAAGGGCTATTATGACCTTTTTAGTTTTTAAAAACCTTGATGGGTTTAGTTTTTACGGAGCTTTGCACTTTTTACAAACCGACGTTAGTATTTCTATAGCTATAGCCACCTGTATCAGGACAAATCAAAACCCAAATAGTGAGAAGTGCCACTTCTCACTATTTGGGTTTTATGTCCTAACAAGACTGACTATAGCGATAGATCCTGTGGGCTTGGAAATACTAACGTCGGTTTCATAATGAGACTTGCTGCAAACCATCATACATTTTTGCTTAATGTGCTATATTTAGATCATAAGGGATCGTAAGGGTTTCGACGTGTTAGTAGAAGCTATCCCTTGATGCAGGTCGAGAGTGAGCGATCTCTCGTAAATCAATTGCTCAAACAAGTACATGCGAACAACATTGTATCTTTCTCTCGTAAAGCAGCTCCAGTAGCAGCCTAAGAACCAAACTTTTCGGTTTCGAGGAGTGTTGTATGACTCCGTTAAATGCACCACTCAACCCCTCAACGGATGCTGTGATTAGCTTTCTCTGATAGGCTTTTCGCTTAAGACTTTATCAGTGCATCTCCCATTGCTAGAGATAAATAGCAGTTCCCTCCAAGAGGATTAGATTGGATAAACCTGTGAATGACTGGGAGGTTAGGCGCTAGTGCGGACGGCAGTTCGACTCTGCCCGATTCCATTAACCTAATAAAAAAGGCTCTTGCTTAGCAAGAGCCTTTTTTGATGTCTTCGTAAAAAATGAAGGCGGCGCAAAGCGCCGCCTCACACTATTTGGTTTTTAAGTCCTAACAAGAATGGCTATATAGCGCTCCTAAATGAGTTGTAAGATTTTGAGTGTTGTGAGAGTGCGCCCCTTCGGGGCGCACTCTCACAACCTATTTAGGATTGCTACAGCTATATAAATAAACGTGAATTTGGGGTTGGAGTAAGAAACTAAATTAACGTAAATGGCGATATCGAAAACAGCCTTGCGAAGCAAGGCTGTTACTGTTTTGGCTCCTATGCCTCCTAGAGAGGGTTCTCGCCACTAACCCTTTCTAGGAGCTAGTTTGAAATTAAGCCAAACTGAGGTTGATTTCAAACTAGCAATTTCCATTATAAAAATCGTTATTTTTGAAAGTCCGCCGTTGGCGGACTTTCAAAAATAACGATTTTAGCGTTTCCAGCAAAGAGGGCGCTGGAAACGCTAAAATCAGCTTCATAACGAGAATTACTGAATTAGAGCAGTCACAATTGTCTATAAATATTTTGTTAAGATATCCTGAAGCTAAAAGCCCCATTTCTTTATGCAGCTAAATTACCTTAGTAGCGAACTAAATCACAAATTACAGTAATTTACGCTCAAACCCAAACCAAGAAAGATTTTGAAAGCGTTGCAAAGCAACGCTTTCAAAATCTTTCTTGGTTTGGGTTTGAGCGGCAATTGACAATAAATAACAATCCAAAACCAATGTTAGATTCCTCTAGTAATACACAATGTGATTGAGAAGAAAAAATATAAAGTATCCTGTATTTTGATCTGTCAAAAATCGGACTGTTGGCTACAGGGTGGGAAAGAGGTGTATCAGCGTTTGGATCAGGAATTGCGCGATCGCGGTTGGAGCGATCGCATCCAAATTCAAAAAACAGGATGTCAAAAGCTATGCCACCAAGCGCCTAATTTAATGATTATGCCTACTAAAGATCGTCATAGTTATGTCAAGCCATCTCAGGTTGAAAGCTTACTAAATCGTTATTTTAGCTAGCCAAACTGAATAGTTTCAGTTTTCCATTACAAACCGAAACCCTTAAGGTTGCGCCCCGCAGGGGCGCAACCTTAAGGGTTTCGGTAATTTATTCGGTATAGGTACTTATGCCCTGTATATTTTGGCGATCACTTTAACTATTTGCAGTAATATATAAGCTTATACTCGTTTGCCAGTACAACTCAAACCCAGTCTGGATTTTGAAATTGGTATCAGGCTAAACTAGGTTTGACAGTTTATAAGTATTTTATAGAAGAAAGCGTGATTGATACTCGTCTCGATCTTTACCCTGCCTCTACAGTTCCCAATGGTTGGCCAGGACTGATATGTCGCTATGCGGATTATTTGCCAGTTACAGACCAAACACCGATTGTAACTTTGCATGAAGGCAATACACCGCTAATTCCCGCGATCGCTCTTAGTGAAAAGCTAGGGCGTAATATCAAAGTCTTGCTCAAGTATGACGGACTTAACCCCACAGGCAGCTTTAAAGATCGCGGTATGACAATGGCGATCTCTAAAGCAAAAGAGGCAGGCTCGGCGGCGGTAATTTGTGCGAGTACAGGTAACACATCGGCGGCAGCCGCAGCTTATGCTAAGCGTGGTGGGTTAAAAGCATTTGTCTTGATTCCTGATGGCAAGATTGCGCTGGGTAAATTGAGTCAGGCTCTAATCTATGGTGCAGAAGTAATTGCGATCGATGGTAACTTTGACCAAGCTCTCGAAATTGTGCGGGAAATGTCTGAGAAATTCCCGATTACTCTAGTTAATTCTGTCAACCCCTATCGTCTGGAAGGTCAGAAAACAGCCGCCTTTGAACTGGTCGAAGCGATCGGCGATTCTCCTGACTGGCTCTGTATTCCCATGGGTAACGCGGGCAATATTACCGCCTACTGGATGGGCTTCTCGCAATACTATGCGTCGGGCAAAGCCAAAAAACTGCCCCGTATGATGGGTTTTCAAGCCGCAGGTTCTGCACCTCTAGTCACTGGGCAAGTTTTTGACAAACCTGAAACGATCGCTACTGCCATCAGAATTGGCAATCCTGCGAACTGGGCGAAAGCGCTCAAGGTTCGCGAAGAAAGTGGTGGCGCTTTTAATAGTGTCACTGATGTCGAAATTCTCTCTGCTTACAAGTTCCTCGCTGGAGAAGAGGGAGTTTTCTGTGAACCTGCTAGTGCGGCTTCGGTAGCGGGACTACTAAAAGTCAGCGATCAAATCCCTTCGGGCGCAACGATTGTCTGTGTACTCACAGGCAATGGTATTAAAGACCCTGATACAGCGATCGCCTGTGCCGAGTCCAAGTTACATAAGGGCATCGCTCCAGACATTACCAGCGTCGCCAAGGTAATGGGCTTTTAAAAAAAAGAACCTCCCAACGGGAGGTTCTTTTTTTATTGCAATGTTTTGAGCACTGTTGATATGTCACCATTTAAGATGGCTGATACATTGAGCCGTAATCCTTCAAATTCCCGACTATGAATAATTCCTGCGGCATCAGGAGCTAACTCCACATATTGACCATTCTCTAAGGGTGCGACCTCAATACAATACAATTATTAGACAGCAGCAGGAAACCCATACTGATTGAGATTGTCCCAGAATTGCTCCCAACGAGTAGAAGTTAAAACTAAAGCTCTTAAACTCAAAATTATGCT
>NZ_JAYGIF010000032.1:0-15319 GCF_034931345.1 Pseudanabaena sp. CCNP1317
GCTCAAGCATCACTTCTGTCCTTTTTGTGGTTCTCCCTATAAGTCTAAACTGATTTCTCAAAGCTCGTCTGGGTAACGCTTTTAAGCCTATCTTGCAGGTTTTTACACGTATCCTGTAGCTACCCCTTCGACACAAGAGCAAGCCGATCATGGTTACAGTGTTGATGCTCAAATAAGCAAGATTAGAGCTTATGCAGATTTGTATGACATTGTTTTACTTGATGTAATCATTGACGCGGGTGTATCTGCCAAGTCCTTAAAACGTGATGGTCTTACAAATGTTTTACAAATGTTAGACAGTGATGAAGCAGACGCGGTGATTATTTTCAAGTTAGATAGACTCACCCGCGATGTATCCGACTGGAACTACCTGATTAAAAATTACTTTACCGATAAGGCTTTGCTCTCAGTCAGTGACCAGATCGATACAAGAACGGCGGCGGGGCGGTTGTGTCTAAATGTTTTGATGTCAGTAGCACAATGGGAGAGAGAGGCGATCGGTGAAAGAACTTCTACAGCTTTACGTCAAAAACAATCGCAAGGTGAACACGTTGGATCACCCGCTTACGGTTACGAGATGGTTAACAAGCAATTGGTTAAGGTTGCCAGTGAGTTAGAGGTTATTGCATTTGTAAAACAAATGTCAGACGATGGTTTTACACTGACTGCGATCGCTAATGAACTCAATGAACAAGGCATTAAAACCAAGCGGGGCGGTAAGTGGCAAGCAGTACAGGTAAGCCGTGTTATTAATCGTGAGGTTGCCTAATGATCGAGATTCTGGTTAAGGTGCTTGGCTGGCAGATGGTTAGCCAAGCATTAAGGAATAGGGAGAGCGCAAAAGTCTACAGCGCTCAAAATCCTATGCTTGTAAAACAATCCTGTAAGACATTAGATGACTATTGGCTAAATGGTAATCCTAGAGAGTATTTAGAGGGTTTAGAAACTGATTTAAGGAACTGCTTAATATGTAATTTGGCTACTGATATCAGCGCTGATGTTTTGTCAGATTATGGATTAATAGAAGTCTGACAAATGTATGACTATGTAAAACATAAGGCAACCTTAACCGATTGGCTAGGGTGCTTTTTTGTTGCCAGTGGCGATCGCCTTGTTTTATGGTGACTTGTTTCTATTTTGGGCTTTTCTTGATGTTGTCAAGCTTTTTTTCTAGCTCATCTAAATCTGTAGTTACAGAGCTAGGGGCGAACCTATCTGTCAAAACTTTTGCAGTAATACCCACAAAAACTAATGCAAGTATGACAACTAATGCGATCGCCGCAGGGCTGACTTTTGACTTTTGCTTTCCCATAAATCTTTAGGTGTAAGTAACCATTACGCAAATGATTGAATTTTTTAATTTGTAGCGATCGCTATTTCAGTAAAGCCTGTGCTTTAGTCGTAACAGCATCATCCTGAAACATAACAATAATGTTAGACCCATCATCGTTTTGCCATTGATAGCTAATTGTAAGGGGCGCTCCTTTGATATCTACTCGACTTAGTTCTTTACCGCTATCACCCAAAATCGTTTTAACTTGTGAATAGGTCATACCAGTATTAATTTGGTTGTAATTTGCCATTGTGTAGCGATTAGAGCTAGAACTGATGATAGGGCTAGTAAATGAACTAGAACTACTTGGCACACTACGAAAGGGATTAAAGAAGTAGAAAGTGCCGCCTATACCGACAATCACAACAATCGCCACGTTGACATAAGCCAAAATCAGATCTTGCTGATTAGGGATTAGTTTCCCTGTAGAGTCAATATCGTTTTGACGCTCCCATTCAGATTTAATATCCCCTTCAAAATTAGAAGCAATTAGCAACTTATTAAAACCTCTTAGATTGTCTGGTTTGAGTTGCAATCTAATCTTTATCCATAGTTGATCGTAAGCAGGTTTGATGATTTTTATCCCTGTTCGAGTCAGCTTAATATTTAGAGATTTTCCAACAGGGCTAACCTTTACCGTAAGACTATTAACACTCACCACATCCTGAATTTTGTCTTGTAATACTTGTAAAGCGGTTATTTCTTGATTTTCAAGATTTGCAATAGGATGAGCGCACTGTGGACATTTGAGAGCTTTATCGGATACCTGTCTACCACATTCGGGGCATGAGATGATCGCCATAAGTGCTTATTACTAAATTTTTATAATCACAACAATATCATTTAAACAAAAAAGCATTTCACCTATATTCGGGTGGGTGCTTTTTATCTAAATGATTTTCATATTAAATCAGTATTTATTGACCGAAATGATAGTACTATTCTCAGAGTATTCTGATACTGTTCTAATACAATTTTAGTACTGAAAACATATGATTTTAGTCTGTGGCGGTATTAAGGGCGGGGTGGGTAAAACCACTGTAGCTACTAACTTAGCTGTGATGCGATCGCTATCAGGTAAGGATGTTTTGCTAGTTGATGCTGATGCACAAGGAACGGCTTCTAGTTTTAGTGCTGTCAGAGATGAGACTTTACCAAGCGGATCGGGCTATACCACGATTCGCTTATCTGGTAAGGCTGTAAAAACTGATGTCGAGAGACTGGGTAAAAAACATGATGATGTGATCATCGATGTTGGTGGACAAGATACCGTCGCACAAAGAGCAGCTATGCTCATCGCTGATGTTTATATCGCACCATTTAGACCGAGCAGCTTTGACCTATGGGCGATCGAAGATACAAATACTTTGGTAGCTGATGCAAAAGGCTTTAACGAAAATTTGAAAGCGATTTGTATTTTGAATATGGCAGATGCAAGCGGTAAAGATAATGCTGATGCAGCCGAAATTGTTTCAGGTATGGATAACTTGACCTTTCAAGATACCCCATTAGGCAACCGTAAAGCTTTTCGCAATGCTGCATCGTCTGGTTTATCTGTGACTGAGTTAAAACCTAGAGATGATAAGGCGATCGCAGAAATAGAAGCTTTGTATAATAGTATCTATTTAGTATGATTTTTATATTGTTTTAGTATTGTTTCGATATTGTGATAACAGGATATTAGTACTATGGCTTTAAGAACAAAACCAAAGACTGAAGATGAATTTTTAGGACAAGGGGCGGTAGTTCCTACTGTGGATACACCTGCGATTGAGCCTAAACCAGTCGAGAAAACGGTAGTTAAATTTGAGGTAAGGATACCTTCTGAACTGATAGATATTATCGATATAGATCGGGGTGAAGGGTTTAAAAAAACGAGTCGCAATACTTGGTTAATTGATGCAGCCGTCAACGAGCTAAAACGTAAAGGCAAGTTGTAAAAGTCTTGCAACTGCAATCGGACTGCTAAGAAGTCCGATTGCAGTTGATCGTTACTGCCATAGGGGTTATGTGCTAAGAACGTACCCTAGGGGGCTAACTATACTTGTCTGAACCAAAAAGCACCCTAACCAATTGGTTAGGGTGCTTTTTGCTTGCAGTAGCGATCGCTGCGCTTGCTTATCTAGAAAATAAAATACTTAGACAATACTGGAACGGCTTTAGCCCCTACCCCACACTTGAGTTTTGATAGAGGCTTTAGATCCTTCCAAGATGGGGTTCTAGCAGACACAATAACCTTTGCAACTTTTGCGGGGTCTAGTTTTTTGAGCGCTGTCTCTGTGTCTCTGGCAAAAGTTAGACCTTCGATAATCTCTTTTTCTGATGAGTCTAGTAGAGACACTTGGAATAACTCTCCAGTTTCAGCAAGGATCTGAGTCTCCATTTTGTCATCGACAGCGATACACCAAACAAAATCTAGCCCTGCTTGCTTTGCAGCTTCTAGAATCAGCGTGTTATATATCGCTTCATATTCATCTTCAGATATCTGCTTAACTATGATTGGCAGAATATTTTTGTTAGAAGCTTTAAGTTTATTTGCAAGACTTTTTACTAAAGTCGCGTTTAACTTGACTTTAGAATTTGTTTCAACAAATTCACTGGGAATCCGTAGGATCTCCCCTAGCTCTAATTCGTTTAGTGATAGCTCTTCAACAATTGGCATAGCTTAGTCATCTATAAAGTTATGTTTTAAAAAAATCTCTTCAGCAAGATTTTTATAGCATTTTGTCACAGGAGAATTTGACCAACAAACAACGGGCATATGCTTAAATTCTGCAATTTTTGTCTGTGCATAGGTTTTGACTACAGTTGTACACTTGTGACCTGAAAAGCCTTTCTTTTTAAGCTCTTCATCAATAAATTTATCTAAGGTAGCGCCGCTATCTGGAGGGACATTACTGAAAACTAGCCCTAAATTCCATGTGCCTAAATGGATTTTTTCAACTTGAGATCTGTTACTCCTAACTTTAGAAAGTTGATGATAAGTATTGACACCATGATGGATTGACTTTTTACCGTAGTCTATAGGTATCAAAGTAGTGTCACTGCTATATAACACACATCTAGTAAGACTATCAGCAGCAGGGGACGTGTCTATAAAGATGTAGTCAAATTCAGATACAAGTATTTGAATGATTTTCTTAAAACTTTGGATCTGCTTAATATCTTTTCTATCCCTAAATTTAGCTAGAGAGTCAGAACCAATAGGAAGTACAGATATTTTTAACTGTGTACGCTCTGTTGTGGGAAAGACTCGATGTTGAATAGCTTCTGAGAGGATTTTTTTAGCCTCATCAAGTTTATTTTTATCAACATTATCAACACAATCTTCTATCCAGTGATTAAAGTGATCTGGATTTAGACCGACTCCGATTGTTAAATCAGTTTGTTCATCAAGATCGATTAATAAGACTTTTTTCCCAGCATCAGCTAAAGCGGCTCCTAAATTTATCGTGTTAGTAGTTTTGGATACGCCGCCCTTTTGGTTCCAGACTGATGTAACTAAGGCTCTACGGGGATTTCTTAAGCAGTATTCAAGCTGTTGCATTAGCTTAGGGATACTCTCTGCCTTAAATCTTTGGATATCGCTTAGAGGCATTACCAAGCCATCGACACGCCGCCATAGTTGAAAAAAATCACCATTGAACACTAAGCCAAAAGTTGCCAGTTTTTCGGGAGAGACTACATCTTTATCAAGATATTGTTTAATGCCGTTATTATTCGGTTTGTCTTTATAGCCTACTGATTCTCGATACAAAGGATGTTGTTTACAGAGTTTAAAAAATTCTTCATCTGTCGCATCTGCCAAATTTTGCACACGCCTTTTATTTTCAAAAACCAATACAGGCGGCTTTGTTTTGTCAGCGTCTGAATACACTAATCTGTCTGGTTTAAGACCTTGCCCAATCTGAGGTGTAGTTTCTATTTGATCGAATTTCAGCCCCAATGACGCAAAAATAACTGAAATAAGATCGGATTCTAGTGATGCTTCTGGATAAACTTTTGGGATCTGCTCCCAACGTTTTATAAGCTCTTGGTAATTTTTAGCCATTGTCTAAATTTGTTTAGCTGGTCTTATCGTCTCACTTTGTTGGTACTTTTTTAACAGAAAAAAATCAGCTTGGAATAAAAATAATTTTATTCGTACCAAGTTATTACCAAGTTTGCGCGGGGGTATCCAAAGGGGGTGTCCCCTTTTGGCAAGCGTCATGTTGCTGTTGGATAAAAATCAAGCGTTAGTGCGATTTCTTGTCCGACAAGCAACATAGCTTGCCGAGATTTTTACACATACCTCAAATGACGCAAACTCGTTGTTAGCGCGTTACCGAAAAATACAAGAACAGTGTAAAACCGCACAAACTTGTTATGGCAAAAATAAAAATACGTCACAAACATTTCACAAAATAAAACTCTAGAGCATCATCAGAACCTCTCACAATGCCATAACCTTTGTCTGCAAGCCATTGAAAATATTGTCTAATTTCGGGCGCGGGTGTATCGCGAAAAAGTCTGATAGAGCTTTGAATTTTTCGTGCTGACACAAAATCATTTTGCTTTTGGGCATACTCTAAAATCGCCTCTAGCGGTGCTGACAATTTCGATTGTGCTGACGTGCTGACAAGGGTTGACGGTGTGTCTATTGCCTCAAAACTAGGCTGTAGAGTGTCAGCAATAGAATTTGTCAGCAATGCGTAATCACTTGGCATTGATAGGACGGGCATAGCTACGCGATCGCTTAGTTGTGGGATAACACAAGGCAAGTTACCAAGCATTGCGGGGCGATCGGCATTTTCGATTGCTGATTTAATTTGTTCATCCTTCAGTGACTTGGCATGATCCAGCGCAAACTCACCTAATCGGATAAAGCAAAAATTATCTCTAACCGATCCTTCCCCCTCTAAACCGATCGCCTTAACTTCTGGTGATTGAGTCAGGACTACGAGCCTTAAAGAAACTTTACGAGCCTCTCTAGATATCAATTTCATCCAACTAGAGGCAACCTTACCCGCTTCTAAACTGGCAATAATCGCGGGGTACTCATCACAAATTATGACGATTGGCTCAAAAGCCTTAGCACCCTTTGACCTTGCATCATAGCGGCGTTGCATCAACTCTAGAATTACTCCCATAATTTCAGCAATTTCACCATAGTTTCGAGATGCACCAAATACAGGCAAGTTTCCCCAATCATCAGGGGCGGCGTGAGGATCGATAACGATTGTGTATGCTGTGCAATTTGCTGCAAGATGCTTGGCTAGGGTGCTTTTACCGTCTCCTGTAGAACCTAAGAGCATACAGTGAGGTTTTGATAGGGCTTGCTTCACATCAGCAAACTTGACGGGCGCGGGTGTGTCGATTGGTGCTAGTGGCTGTGCGATCGCTACTTCTCTACGGGGCGGCTGTAAACTTGCATCTAGCCACTGTGCATAACCTTTATGGCTTTGAGCTTCACTAATCGAACCGTATCCACTGGCATACAAGGCAAGCCGATCTAGTCGATTACTGACTGCAAATAGTACGGGTGCGATCGCCACGTTAATTAATTTCTGGGATATGTGAGACGGGATGAAGGTAGCCAAGCATGAGGCGATCGCACAGCCATAAATGATATGACTTGACCATGAGGCATAGCGTATAACCTTGTCTGAGAGCAGTATCTGGGAATTGTGGAAGGTGTCGCGGGTAAAGTTTGTCATGATGATTATTGTTAGTAAAAAACCGCTAGAGATTAGCGGTTAATGTTAGTTAAATGATTGAGAGTTAATCGGGCGGTGTGTATGCTTTTCCTGCTCTCAGTAAGCTTTCTAACCTGTAGACTTCATCGTTAAGCTGTCTATCCGTAAAGACTTTTAACTCCTTTGTGTCGATAGTGAGGCGATACCCGCTTAGAGCCTTAATGTACCGATCCTCTAGTTCCTTGCGAGTTGGTTTAGGAATAGCAGGGGCGGCGGCGGGTGTGGTTTGAGCTTGTAGGTTTTGAGGTTGTCGAGTTAATTCGCTGATGAAATAACCCGCGATACTGCCAATAGCTAGGCAAGTAAACCCAGTGGCGATAAAGGTTTTAATCATATTCACTAACCCTCATTTCGTTGCAAGAGTTAGCAATTAGGAGTAATCCCACAGCGCACAGCACAAAGGGAGATGCGATTAACAGCAAGGGTATTGCTATGGCAACTGATAGGAAAGCGATCGCTATGACGACATTGTTAAAGGCTGAAAATCGTTTTTTAAGCTTGGCTGCTCTACGCTTCACTCGATAGGCGCGGGGTTTGGTGCTGATGATTTTAAGCATCGGTAGCACCCTCACTGACTGCCATTGCTTCGATCTCATTGGTAATCATGGGAGAGCCATCGGTAGGCAATATCTGAGATTGAAACCATTTAAAAAGCCGTGCGGGTGCTTTTTTGAGTAATGCCTGTTTGACCTTCTGCCAGTCCACTGAATCTAAAAGTTGATCGGCGATCGCATCTTCGAGATTTATGTCAGTGATGAGAGGGGCGGCGCTTTGCACTACTAGATCGGGTGCTGTAGCCTGTTTAGCTGGTTTTGCTGCCATAATTAATTTACCTATTTGAACAATGGGTACAAAGGCGATCGCTGTGTTTTCGAGGCAGTGCGATCGCTTTTGCTGTTTTTGATGATAACCTATGTGTAGCAAAATGCAGCAAACTACTACACAGTAAAGGGTTTAATATGTTTCAAACTGCTACAAAATGTTTAGAAATGCCAAAACGATTAGCTGTCACGGTTGATGACAAACAGCACAAATTATTAGAGGAGATTGCTGATAAAGAAAAGAGATCGCTTTCTGGTCAACTTGCCAAAATTGTTAGTGATTGGTTAGAGGAGTATCAAAAAGATCGCACTAAAGGCAAGAAGTCATGAGTGAATCTATCAAAGCAACCCGCGCTACTGTGGCGATCGGGGCGTTAAATGTCGATGGCTATATGTTGCCTGACGGTAGTTACCGTATGTCTCAGACACAGGCGGCTGAAACTGTCGGAAAAGAAGAATTTAACGCACGGGATTTTTTAGCGTCTAAGACCTTCAAACGCTTAAGCGGTGAAGGTTATACGGACGGGAAATTTGTCGAGATTGAGTCAGAATCTACTCAAGTTAGAGGGCAAAGTCGTTTTAGAGCTTTACCTCTAGAGGTCGTGGTTATCTATTGGGTATACCAGTGCTATCGCGGTAACAAACAGGCTTTTTCACTGTTGATTGCCCTTGCTACTGAATCTCTAGAGCGTAGGTTTGATAATGCTTTTGGTGTGGTTCGCACTGAACAAGAGCGCAACGATATCACTACAGCAAGAATCAAGGCTCTCGAAAGTGACCTTGCTAATTTGGGTGAAGGCTTTGCGATCGATGACGATATCCGCCGTGAGCGTGATTATTTTGAGTCACTGCTTAAACAAAGTGGTATCGATCCTTATGGGTTGCCAAGTGGCAATCGCGCCAATAGCAAAGGAGAAAAATAAATGACTACCTGTGGAAAAGTCCTGATTTTTCCACACACTTATCCACAGCTAATTCCTTTGCATAGCAATGGTTTGAGGCACTTTTCCACAGATTTCACAGCTTTTAATACTTTTTCTGATGATAGGTGATAGCTTAATCTCAACGCTGAAATGAGGCAACAAAAAACATACTACTGTGAAGATCGCAAAAGGAGTGAACTAACATGAAATGCTTAAATACTTGCCCTTTGATTTAATAAATCAAAGGGACGGGTAACAACTGTTAACTAAATTTTTAGTGAACTAGCATGATAAGTACTAGTACAGACTGTAATACATTTAGTATATTTTCAAAAGAAAGTGGCAACAAAGACACTAAATAGCGATCGCTGTAAAGGTTTTCGGTTTATAATACAATTATGAAATGAGGCAACAAAAGACCCCATGAAAAAAGAAAATAAACGCGACAAGTATTTTAAGTTTCGATTACTCTTAGAAGAAGTCCAAGAACTTAAAGAAATGGCAAAATCTGAAAATTTAGACCCTTCTAAATTTGTCCGTTCTCGTATTTTTTCGCAAAAAGATGCCGCCTAAAGCTTGTAGGAGAGCTTAGAGGCGGCTAAGTGATATTTGGTTGATAAATAAAGAGGTCGAAGGCTTTATTTATCGAAAATTCAACAAAACTTAGTTGCTGAAAGGGAATTAATTGACTGATTAATTACATGATCGCACATTTATTAACTGCTTGTCTAGCTGGCTAAAGTAGCGATCGATCCTCTAAGCTCTCCAAAAGACTGAAAGCGGCTGTAATCCACTATCCACAATAGTTACAGCCAAATGAATATACATAATTTTAGCACAAAACAGCTATTAACTGCACTCTCTACCCTCTACTATTTAGATCGCCACGAGTCGTTAAACTTTGCAATTCAATACTCTGTAACCCGAAAAGCGCTAGGTTTTGGCATTGGTGAGTTTAAGAAAATCTACACCGCCTATGTGAAGCAACGGGGCGCGAAGTAGATGGCTAAGGAACTATTTGAATTTAGCGATCGCTACCGTGAGGCAAAACCCGCGCCACTGGCAACAAACCACACGTTAGAGCGTGGTAAAGCATTCTTAGAGCTAATCACCCGAATTAGTGTCGAGAACCGTGCGATCGCCCTAAGCATCGTTAACCAGTTCGATTTATACGACTACAACGACTACAAAACCTCACAGGATGGGGTACGCCGCCATGTTTACTGTCACTCTGTCAGGTACAAACAGGAAACGGGTGAGACTTGGCAATTCATTGTAGAAGCTCCAAAAACCGCAAAGGGCTATAGATACCTAGCACCCGCAAAAATCGGTAACAAAGCCCTTTTACCTGATGTCCCTAGAGATATTCGTAAAGCCATAGGCAAGCGCAACGGGGTAAAAGTCCCCTTAGAAGGTAGTTTTTGGGCTTGGTACGAGCAAAACAAACAGATCCCCCTAGATATCACTGAGGGTGGTGGTAAAGGATTAGCAGGGCTATCTCATGCCTTTGTCGCGATCGCCCTTTATGGCTGTAGCTGTCTTGGCAGTCCTGATTTATTGCCATATATCAAGGGGCGCGATATCAGAATCGCTTTCGACAGTGACACAAAGCCAAGTGCAGTTAAAGCTGTCAAACAGGCATTATTCAAGCATCTCAAGCCATTATCTAAACTTGCAAAATCGGTAAAAGTTGTCACATGGGACAGCAAAAACAAAGGACTAGATGACCTATTAGCAAGCGGCGGCGCGGGTGCTTATGCCACTGCGATCGCCACTGCTAAGAGTGCAGACGATTGGCTATTTGAGCAAAATGTCGAGATTGCAAGGCAAAGGTTAGAAATTAGCGACAAACTAACCCATGACATCGAGATAACCCATGATGAGTTTAAAGCCCTTACTCATGAATCACTCAAGGCACTAACAGGCAATGCTAGAGACATCGCTATTAATGCCTTTACCCGTGCGGGTAAAACTGAGTTTGCAGCCAAAATCATCGCTAATTATCTCTATGCGATCGCCCCATTTCACCGCAAAGCATTAGCAAAAAGTGCATCAGGTGATTTGGGCTTAACCTATCGTACAGACTGCGATCGCAACGGTAAGGACTTAATAACCACTGAGGGATATGTAACCAAGTTAGGGCTATGTAATGAAGCTGTAATCTCCCTTATCAGCGCTATCAATGGCTTATTAGGTAAAGGGGCTTTTGCCTTTGGTGATGAGTTCGATCAACAGCTAGAGAGCTTGGCACTGAGTAGCACTCATGGCAAAGACGGGCGGCGGCGGTTGCATCAGCGCACCTTTGAAGACATTTTTAAAATGGCAGTGCAAACCCTAATTACCAGTGCTGACTTAACCGATTACGAGATCAACCAATTCCACAAAATGACGGGGCGCAAACCCTTTGTTATTAAGGTCAAAACTGTCAAAAAAGGTTACAAAGCCTTTATGTACCAACAGTTTGCAGACTTTTGGCAAAAATTCCATGAGGCAAGATTACAGGGCAAAAGGATATTAGTCCTATGTACCCGCAAAGAAGACGCTAAATTTTTAGCTTATGCCTATGGTGCTGTAGCAGTTCATGCTGATAATTCTGGAGACTATCAGGACTTATTAGACAAGCCGAATACTTGGCTACCGAACAATAAGCCGATCCTCATGGCAGTTAGCCCCGTATTTGGCACAGGATTTAGTATCAAAGTTGATGCTTTCGATTATGTATTCGGCTGGTTTAAAGCTGACAACATACCCGCAAAGGGCTTAATCCAATTCCTTAACCGATACCGCCCTGATGTCGAGAGGCACATTTACTGTGATTACTCATCAGGTAGATTTGACGGGCTAACCAGTGATGAGTTATTTAAGACTCGACTGGCAAAGGCAAAAGCCCAAAAGGTAAATGAGGGTGAAGCAAGCTTTATTAATCCTGACGATCCTTACTTTCACTACAAAGCCGAAACTAACTGGAGCTTGGCACATCTCAGAGCCGATCTATTTGCAAGGTTAGAGCGTGATGTCGAGACAGTCGAGTATATGCGCTCGCAACTATCCGAAAAGGAGCGCAAAGCGGTAACTAAGGAGCTAACCGCAAAGCTTAAAGAGTACCGCGCTACTTATCCTGTAAATGTTTTTGAGGGTGATAACTACACACTTGAGCAGTATCTAGCTAAAAAGGATGAACCAAATTTAAGCGAACGAGAACGCCTTGCAATCACAAAATTTGAGATTGCAGACTGGTCATGTCTCACGCCCGATCAATTGACCTTAGAACGAGTGCAACGCGATAGGAAGGGCAAAAAACGCAAGGCTGTATCTAATTTAGAAATGCAGTCTTTTCCACAAATTGCAGTCGCGATCGATAAGTCTTCAGTCGAGAAACAAACTAAGCACGGTGAAGGGATTGCACATCAGGATATTAGTCACCATGCTTTGCGGGTAGAAGCTCTCGATAAACTTGGCATAGGTGAAGTTTTGGATTTTATTTTGTCTGGCAACTCTTGGAGCGCTATCACAGTACAGGTTGAGTCGTTCACCCAAAAACTCATCGATAGCCGTGATGCTTTAGCCAAGATGGATATCAAGCTTACTTGTGGGAAAAATGCCACCATTAACGCAGTTTTTGGGGCATTGCTTAAAAACTACTTTGGACTTGAGACAGTGCGATCGCAACTGCAAAGCACCACAGGCAAAAAATACAGCGTTTACCGTCTCGATACCAAAGACTTAGAACTAACCAAAACAGATTTAATCGCAAGGTTAAAACGCAATGTTGAGAAATATGGCGAGTTAAAAGCCGATCCTCAAAAAGCTTTTGTAGAGAGGCTTTATGGCAGTCACACACCTCTTGTTAATAGTGATATACAAGAGGTGTGTGACCAACCTCAAACCGTTATAGAGAAAGAGATTAAGCCTATAGAAAAAATAGTAAATCCCACATCTATGAATATACCAACCGAAGCGATCGCCCCTGGTCCGATCGCACAGCAAACACCAAAGGAAGATTTACAGCCTATGGTGATCGCCCCTAACATTCCCCTCTTTCATGAGGTCGTTTCACCGCAACCGCACCAAAATGAGAGCTTATACGATCGCATCAGACGGTTAAACGAGCCACTAACTGAGTTTTGCCAAGTGGCATATCAGGCGGCGGCGGGTTACTAGGTTTTACCTAGGTTTTATATGGGGTAGTTGACCCAAGAAAATGCATTTTGTCCGTTTTGTGTCCGTTGCTATGTCCGTCATTTTGTCCGATCTATGTCACAAAATTTGTCACAAAAACTGGCACATAAAAACGACAAAATAAAAAAACTGCAAACACTCTCTAGCCAAGACTTTTAAGCTTTACTGTGTCGGCAAGGTGTCGGCAGAAATGTCGGCGGATACCTAAGAATAACCTAGGAATAATAGAAGAATAATATAGGGTTAATGTAGGTTTAATGTAAGGTAGCTGACATATAAAATTGTCATTTTGTCCAATTTATGTCCAATTTATGTCCACAAAAAAAGCATAGACAAAGCATAGACAAAGCATAGGTAAAAATACGGCTTTCAAAAGCTGAGAACCTTACACCGTATAGCACAGAGAGATAACGAAATTTTAACTACTGTGCTAGCTCCAAAACAGGGGTAAAACCAGTATGAAAGTAGTGTAAGAGTATAACTTAAAAACATGCTTTCAGAACCTGAAAGCCATACAGCGCAAAGGATAGAGAGAAAACGAAATTTTAACTATCACACTATGCCAAAACCGTACCAAAACACCACCAAAAATACACAAAAAAATAAGCTCCACAAGGCTCAAAAACCTTACGGGGTATGCAATCCTACCTTGATAAAATCAAAGCCTACAGCGCTTAAATTAGGCTATAGGCTTAAAACGGTTGCTATGTATGGGTTTTAGCTGTCGATGAGGGCATACATACCCGATCCGCGCTCCTTAATCATGAATCCGTACATTTTTGCATTCTGCTTGAGTGAGTTTGCTTTTAAGGGGCGATCGCTAGGATGAGTAGAGTTATAAAAATTCACAGCTTCATCTAAGGTAAATCTTCTATCAGCATCCGATTTTGTGGATCGCTTCTTAGTTAATTTTGGCTTTGCAGTCGCGGCGATCGCATCGCTCAAAGTCTCATTATCTAAGGATTTTTCAATCGTAGGAGCTGCGATAGTCGATTGCTTCTTAGTTCCCTTTTTAGCCGCCTTATCTAAATCCTTTTGTGTAAAATTGCCACTAAGAGTTAGGACTGTTTCTTCTCTAGGTGGGAGAGAGATCCCAGATTTTTCTAGTTGATCGCGGTGGTAATCCTGTATCTCGATCTGCAAATCATTTATTTTATGTGTCTTGTTCGATATCTCCTTTTTATGGTGTTCAATCTCATTATCTTTAATGCCAATGGCATTATTAAGCCGCTTAATTTCGGTTTCAAGTTCAGTTAAGCGACTATCTTCAACTTTTTTGCGGGTGCTGTAGCCTCCGTGCGAGTTTCAAGAATCTCGACCTTGCCTTGCAACACTGTTAAATTAGTCCGCAAATTTTCATACAGCAAGTCATCGGTTTTTACTGAGTGAACGTCAAGCCGAAGATTTTCAACCTGACTTAAAACAGCTTCTAGACGGCTCTCAACAGCAATATTAACAATACTCTCAATATCCACATTGTCAGACACTTGTTTTACATTGTCAGACTTATCAAAAAAACGCTCTCTAAGGACTGCAATGATCGCGCCGCCTATATTTGCATCACCGCCCCTAACCATACCTTTATCAGTGGCATAGCTATTTAACTCATTGAGTAAGTCGAGAGGCAAGCGAACCGACACCGCCTTAGTGTCTACCATAATGTTTTACTCATGCTTTACTTTATGTTTTACATCATAGCATATTGTCATACTCTGTAAAGCAAAATGTAATACATAGATAAAATACTATGTAAACCATAGAGTCATACAGAGTTTTACAAAACCGCTCCCTTTTGTAAAACCGTGTAAAACTTTTGTCAAACAAAATAAGTATGTTTTACAAATTGTCATACAAAATGCTTTACATTAGATTATATGTATGACATACTGTTTTACATAAAGTAAGACAAAGTAAACAAATGACTAAGGCAGTAGGTTATGTGAGAGTTTCGAGGGGTAGCTACAGGATACGTGTAAAAACCTGCAAGATAGCCTTCAAATATAGACCAGTCATACATTTGAGCTATACCGAATCAAGAGGGATTAAAATAGCACCTTCCAAGGGAAATGGAATAGATTGCAAATCAATCACAAAATCGCCATAGCGCTTCAAATGCCTCGTCAAGTAAGGGCTGAGAGTCACCAACATCGAACGATCAAACTTGAAACCCTCCGCCTTGAGTTGCTGAATCACGAGAGAAAGGGGTAGCTACAGGATACGTGTAAAAACCTGCAAGATAGCCTTCAAATATAGACCAGTCATACATTTGAGCTATACCGAATCAAGAGGGATTAAAATAGCACCTTCCAAGGGAAATGGAATAGATTG
>NZ_JAYGIF010000033.1:0-14173 GCF_034931345.1 Pseudanabaena sp. CCNP1317
TTCTGTGGTGGTAAGATGGACAAAGCTCATGAGGGTATCCTAATTATTGTGATTAATATCAGAATATCCTTATGAGTCCCTTTACGCAAAGATCTCTAGGTGTTGCATTTCATCCTTGAATTGGCGGAAGGAAGAGCTAAAAGTAATGCAGAAAATGATGGCTCAAGTGAATACTAAATTCGTTTGTAATGCCAATCTAACATCATTAAAAGCTTTAGAAGGAGACATAAGAAACCATCCTGAAATAAAGACAATTCATATTGAAGTAGATATGCAGTCTTATACTCCACGCATCGGTTTCCCCGTAGAAGCTACAAAGGTAATGGAAATAATTCATACTACGGAGAAAACTGTTGAAGAAGCTTCCTTACAGTTATCAGTTGATTTTTTAAGTGGCGCAATATGCTATGGGTATGGAGCAACGAGAATAATGGCTAATACTTCTTGGAGTGATGAATATTCCACAGATCATTCCATCACTTTGTTTTACGATAATGCTGCCTTAATGAATGCAGAAGAATGGTTATTGCAAACCGATCATGCTGTTAAATCTGCATCTGGGAAAACACGCATTTTTTTAAAAAAGAAATTTGATCGCATTGTTGAAATCTTAAAACAGATTTTGCCTGATATAAAAGATATTCGTATTACTCCAGTAGATGAAGACCGCTTATATCCAACAGCAGAATTTTTAACACCTTATGGATGGGTGCGTTTATTAAGCTTAGGATTAGGGTATCGCGCCACAATTGCTTGGATGGTGGACTTGGCGATTAAATTATTTAAGCGTTATCCTGATAGCGAAGATCCACTTGCTGAACCAGCAATTGTTTTAGTCGATGAAATTGATTTGCATATGCATCCAAAATGGCAAAGGGATATTATGCAATTTCTGACCAATCGCTTCCCAAATACGCAATTTATTGTTACTGCTCATAGTCCGCTAGTAGTGCAAGCCGCACAGGATGCCAATATTGTCTTATTACGACGAGAAGGCGATCGCGTAGTGATTGATAATAATCCAGAAATTATTGATAACTGGCGAGTCGATCAAGTCCTGACCAGTGTTTTTGAAATTCCATCAGCAAGACCGCCTCAAATTGAAAAATTGCTAGCTGAAAGACAAGAGATCCTCTCGAAACCAAAAATTTCTAAAGCGGATAAAGCAAAATTGAAGGAATTGGAAGAAAAAATTGGCGCTTTGCCAACTGCCGAAAATCCAGACGACATCAAAGCGATGGACATTATTCGTCGTGCTGCTAAGTTATTAGAAAAATCTGGCGCGGAGGTAACTGAGTGATTCGGATTCACAAACCCAAAACACCACCAGAAAAACTCGCTACAGATGGTAAACAAAAACGGCGATCGCATTGCATCTCATATTCTCGTGATCCCTCAGCCTACGAAACAGGGGCAAAAAAGTTTGAGTTTGATAGGAATATCTATGCCCATAAAACTGTCAAGCAAGCACTAATGGACGCACAACATCAAAAATGCTGTTTTTGCGAACGCCTCATTGGGACTGATGGCGATGTCGAACATTTTCGCCCGAAACAAGCCTATAAACAAGCAACTGGCGAATCTCTAAAATATCCAGCTTACTACTGGCTGGCTTATGAATGGGAAAACCTCTATCTTGCTTGTACTGGTTGCAACCAAAGACATAAACAAAACTTATTTCCATTACAAAATCCACTTGAGAGAGCTACTAACCACAAACAGAAAATTGAGCAGGAGCAACCCTTATTTATTGATTTTGGCAAAGAAAATCCTGAAGATTTTATCGGTTTCAGAGGCGTGATTGCTTATGCGATTGAAGGCAATCAGAGAGGGCAAATTACAATTGATTTACTAAAACTAAACAATCGGGCGCTACCAGAAGCAAGACTCGAAAAGCTGCAAGCATTAAGGGGATTAAATCAAGTTTTATTGTTAGCTAAGCAAAGACCGAATGACCAAGAATTTCAAGAATTGGCAAAGGAAGCCGAGGACATTCTAGAAAAAGCTATTTGGGATAGTGCAGAATTTGCGGCGGTAGCTCGTTGTGCAATTAAGGCGAAATTTCAGGAATCAGATTTAATTTAAGCCTTTAATTAGGATGGGTTAGCGATAGCGTAACGCATCCTACATTTAATTCCAACAACCTACCTTAATGCAATAAAAAAGCTAAGATGTTAGACTCTAAGTAAATTTTTTGTAGCTCTTGTAAATCAATAAAGGTCACGACATCAAGTTATGGATGCAGTTGCAGTAAAGCCCAGCGAAAGCAAACCTAGTGATATTAAACCTAGCGATATCCTGCGGCAAGCCGATACCGAAAAATTAGCGCGGATTCGCCACACATGCTCCCATGTGATGGCGATGGCAGTCCAAAAGTTATACCCCGATGCTAAGGTGACTATCGGCCCTGCAACTGAAAATGGCTTTTATTACGACTTCGATCGCAAAGAGCATTTTACTCCTAGTGATTTAAAAGCGATCGCCAAGGAAATGAAGCGGATCATCAAGTGGAATCAGCCCCTTGTGCGTCAGGAGTTGCCTCGTCCTGAGATGCTTGCGGAAATCGAAAAGCTTAACGAGCCTTACAAAATAGAGCTATTAGCCGCCATCCCCGAAGGGCAGAATATCAGCCGCTATTTTATTGGCGATCCTGAAAAGCTAGAAAAACAGCCTTGGTGGGACTTGTGTGCGGGACCTCACCTCGATGCTACTGGCGATATTCATCCCGAAGCCTTTGCTTTAGAAAGTATTGCAGGAGCCTACTGGCGCGGCGATGAAAAAAATCCGATGCTGCAACGTATTTACGGTACGGCATGGGAAAACCCTGAACAACTTCAGGCATATCATGCCATGCTCGAAGAAGCCAAACGTCGCGATCACCGCACCATTGGTAAAGATTTGCAACTATTCAGCATCCAAGAAGATGCTGGTGGTGGTTTGGTGTTCTGGCATCCGAAGGGCGCGATTATCCGCAACACCATCGAGACTTTCTGGAAAGATACCCACGTTCAAAATGGCTATGAATCGGTAACTACGCCTCACATGGCAAATTTAGACCTGTGGAAAGTTTCAGGACATAATGACTTCTATCGCGAAAGTATGTTTCAGCCGATGGAAGTGGAGCATCAGGTTTATCAGCTTAAGCCGATGAACTGTCCTTTCCATGTGTTGATTTACAAAGATACGCTGCATTCTTACAAGGAGTTCCCAATTCGCTATGCTGAGCTTGGCACAGTCTATCGTTATGAGCGCTCTGGAACCATGCATGGCTTAATGCGGGTGCGCGGCTTTACGCAAGACGACGCTCATATTTTCTGTACCGAAGAACAAATTGAGACGGAAATTATCGGTGTTCTCAATCTTGCGGAGTTAATTCTCTCCACCTTTGGTTTTGAAAATTACGAAATCAATCTTTCTACTCGTCCCGAAAAATATGTTGGTTCCGATGCCATCTGGGAAAAGTCCACTGAGGCGCTCAAACAAGCTCTCAATCATAAGGGCTGGAACTATGTTGTCGATGAGGGCGGTGGCGCATTTTATGGACCAAAAATTGATATCAAGATCGAAGATGCGATCGGTCGTCGTTGGCAATGTTCGACGATTCAGCTAGATTTCAATTTGCCCGATCGCTTCCAAATGGAATATGTCGGCGAAGATGGCGCAAGACATCAACCAATCATGATTCACCGTGCTTTATTTGGTTCGGTCGAGCGTTTTATCGGTGTGTTGATTGAGAGCTATGCTGGTGACTTTCCCCTCTGGCTTGCACCTGTTCAGGCTCGGTTAATCGCTGTATCTGACGGTCAAATTGCATATGCCGAGGAAGTCGTCACTAAGATGAAAGCAGCAGGTTTGCGCGTGCAGCTAGACCATAGTGGCGATCGCATGGCTAAGCAAATCCGCAAGGCTGAGATGGAGAAAGTCCCTGTGATGGCGGTAATTGGACCTAAAGAGGTTGAAGCAGGAACCTTGAGTATCCGTAGCCGCAAGCATGGTGAACTGGGTGCAATCTCGGTTGATGAAGTGATTAGTAAGATGCAAGCGGCAATTAGCGATCGCTCTTGGTTTTAGTGGAGAAATAATCTTAGAAGTCATTTAATTTAAGAGTTATTTGCTAATGTCTAAATCTCGAAGAGATCTCTCTTCAATTCTCTTTACAAAGAGAGGGAAGAATTTAATTCTTCCTTCTCTTTAGAGCGTGTTTGAGAAGTCTCTTATTTAGCGTAAATTTCTGCTTTTACCCCCCTTAATCCCCCCTTTACAAGGGGGGAAACTCAGATTCTCCCCCTTTACAAGCTAACGTGTACACACCAATATTTTAGCAAAAAGCAATTTTATTCAAGGAACAAGGAAAATATTTGTAGGGGTAGAGCATTTGCGCCAGTATCTCGCAACTTTCCACTACAATCTTCATTCGCAAATGCTCTACCCTCTTTGCTTTTATCGATCGCTTATCCCTGCGATTTGTGGATTGTCGGTGAGTGTTGGAGGTTAAGGGCAGAGCATTCCCAATTTGAGATGATTACAGAATTTATAGATTGTGGTGGGAATGCTCTGCCCCTACAAGAGGATCGGTGATGATAGGTAACAAATAACGCTGGAAGGCTGATTATGTCGTAGAAAGGGGATTATAACAAAAGCTTAATATTGGGATGTAATCTTTATCAGTTGAAGTTCACAAGTCTCCAAGACAGAGAAAAGTAAAACACATTTCATTCTACCCATTCCATCCATGTTTACAGAACTATTAAATCTCCAAATATTTAATGGAAAGCGTGATGGAAGAGTGTTTTGAATATTCTCAATGTCATTCCAGTTGTTTTTTTGTGGATTATACCAGCCTATTTCTGCTGCAAATTTTTTGAAGGCTTCCCAGTCGTATTGACCGATTTTACCGCCACACTTTATCCAGAGCTTCTTTTGAACGCTAAAGCCATACTTTCCACCACTATAATACACCCATAACTGGTCAATCGTCATCAAATCTTCACAAGGGAAATTTTGAATTGAAGTCTTCTCCAGCCATTTCTGAGTTCCTATGTCAAGTACCTTAGAAGCTAGGTCTATTGCTAATCCCAGCCATTCTCTATCTCTTCTAATTGCCACTTCCAACATAAGATTTCTCGTCAATTCATCCGCTTTAAACCATTCTTTGTCTTTGAGTAGCTTTTCGAGTCCGCGATAGTCAATTCCCTTTGCACTAAACAATCCTACAGAATTCCTCTTGACTTCCACGACTGGCGGTAGTGTTTTCTTGTCAATATACTCTCTCTTAAATTTGGTAGAAACAGAAGGCGGATACGCTGATGGCGCAGTTTGTTGTTTACTATCCTCTACACTAACTGTTGCTTTTGGTTGTGGACTTGCTGAAGATCGCTTATTGGCTAAACGTTCAAAAGCATTAATTGCTTGCAGATCAGTCCCTCCAGAAGCTACATTTACGCGCATCCACAATTGAAAAGCCAGATCAAAACTTTCCTCTGCTTCAGCGATTGCCGCATCCGATTTAAGCAAAGTAATATCCGTGAGATTGGCAAATTTCGGCAACAGAATATAATGCAACTTCGTTTCAGGCTCAATTTTGACATAAGGAGACTGCACATAATTTTTGTACCTTTTTGTCAACTGAGGCACACGCGCCTTCAAATAATTAGCAAAACGCTCCACCGTCGCACAATTCCCTTCACCCTGAATCCGCAATGCCTCCAACAACACATTTGTAAACGCCCCCTGCCCAATCTCATCAATCTCATAGGAAACCTGCGACGGACTGCAAGAAAAGAACGTAATTACACCCTGCTGCTTCTCCTCACCGATACCCATACCCGCATTCTTCGCGCCATCACTGCGACAAGCATCGATCAACATCACCACATTATCCGCCCCACTCCGCCGCAAGCGTTCCGTCACATCACTAATCGCAATCCCCAAAGCAGGCATAGTTCGAGGATTGCCATCACTAGGCAACAGATAATCGCGTCCCTCACAGGGCATCCCATGACCGCTAAAGTAAAACCACAGCGTATCCCCTGCCGATAGAAAGGAGTTGGCAAAGCGATCGCCTAAAAAAGACTTAAGCGTGCCATAGGTCGGCTGCGTCTTACGTCCCTGAGCATTGCGCGGCGAATCATCGGTAAAAAAGTACAGATCATCCTGACTAACGCCCAAATCCTGCTTGAAAAAATCACGCATCCTCTCAGCATCGCTTTTGGCATACTTCAGAGGCGAAATCTCATCATAATCATTGATTCCGACAATTACCGCGCAATTTCTCGCCATAGCTGACTACAAACTCTTTCTAAAAATGTGATTCAAGGAATAATACTTTCCAACTCATCCGCAATAAGCTCCTGTAGATCATCATCACAATGAGACTGCAAATGAATTATAGAAGCATTTAACTCTGCCAATACATCAACCTTTTGGCGATCGCTAATATTCGGTAATTGCAGTTGATGCACTAACATGATCACCCTCTGACATTCAACCCCTAACTCAGCAATCAAAGTATTAAGAGTCGGATTGGCGATCGCCACTGGATTAATAGATTTTTCATGATTTTTCTTGCCCATTATTTAGAAGGATCAATCCTTTTAAATTTTAACTCGATCGCCCCTTTGCCAGAGGTTTCGATACCAGTACCCAAGAGCTTAATTTCACCCTTACCCGAAATCTCCACAGCAAGCTTAATCTCATCCAGTTGCAACCCCGCTAGCGGATCGATTTGTTGTTGAGCCGTCGCAAAAACTCGACCAATAATCCTGACAAACTGAGACATTTGTACTGCCAAAGTCTCAGCCTTAACCCGACTAGCTTGTACTTCTTCACCCGATACCGTCGCCTTAGAAGGATTGTTATAAGGATTGAAATCGCGAGTTGGACTTTTTTGACCAGTTGGCTGTACTTCTTGGCGATCGCTAGCGGTTACGATCCACAGTTCCTCATCACCCCAATCTTGTTCCTGCATTTTTGCCTCTAGACTGCATATTTCTAGCAATTATGCATTATTTTCTCACATTTGATAAGTACTTCAGCGCAAAGCGCTCAAAACCAAACCCAGAGATTTTTGGAAAGTGTTGCTTCGCAACACTTTCCAAAAATCTCTGGGTTTGGCATTACCAAATTTCAGCAAGGCTCAAAACAAACTCAGGTAAGACATCTTCCCCAGAAAGAGAACTCGGATTTTGTAAAACTTCTTTAGGCTTCCCAATGCGATAAACTTCCACTTCTCGATCTTTGCGATTAATCAGCCAGCCTAGCCTTGCGCCATTGTCTTGATATTCCTGCATCTTCGCTTGCGTAACCTTTAAGTTATCACTAGGAGACATCAACTCAATTACAAAATCTGGACAAATTGGAGCAAATTTTGACTGTTGTTCGGCTGTTAAAGATTCCCAACGTTCTTTTAATATCCATGAAGCATCAGGAGAGCGATCACTACCCTTAGGAAGTTTAAATCCACCTGAAGAGTCAAAGACAATACCTAGCTTTGTACGTCGATTCCAAAATACGAGATCAGCGTTTAAATCAGAGTTGCGGGCGCTTGTTTCACTACCTGCGGGAGCCATGACTGTAATATCTCCTTGAGCATTCCGCTCGAATCTGAGGTCGCTATTTTTGCGGCAAAGTTGAAAGAACTGCTCATCGGTGAGATCGATTATAGAATCTAGGCTGATAGTTAAAGCGTTCATAATTACTTAGCAAATCTTGAGCCTTTATCCAATTTTATCATGAACAACAGGATGTGCAGCGAACTACCCATCCTAGCGAAGGATGGAGTGATTGACTGATCTTACGTGGATAGAATGCCTGCGATCATCTAAGTCTAGGGCTTGCTCTGTGGTGCAGCCCCTACAAAATCTAAATTATTGGGGTAGGGGCAATCCCCCCGTGGTTGCCCTGTCGTCCTAGCAGCAAGAGATTCAGCCTCTGAGTTCCATGTAACATCAGTGATTAAAGTAACGAATAAAGTAATTGGAAGATGAGGCGAAAGGCAGCCATCAGAGCGATCGCACTAAAACCAGCAACTCCACAATATTGAATAATATCTACCCATTGTGGTAAGTTCTGAAAAATAGTTTTTGCAAAGACTTGTCCTGCCCAAACTGCGGCGAAACTGATTAAGTTTACGAATACAAATAGATCTTTATTATCCAGAACAGAACTAATCCTCAGCAGAACAACACCCAGTAAGAAGGCTGCAAAAACAACTAAATTCGCAGGAGAGCCGATCGCCGTAATGCCAACGGTCGTACTTACTTGCCATAGCAACATCGCCTCAACACCCAACAAAAAAGCGGCAATAAATTGCGTAGGAATCGGCGCAGATAGTAACCAAGGTGTCTTTTGCGGTTTTGGAGATTTAGACAGAACTTTGGGGACTGATGGCGCATTAATCGCATTGGGCGAAGCGATCGGCACAGGAACTTGGATACTCGTTTGGTGGGTGGGCTTTACTGGTGTTGGTGCTGTCGCCGCTATTTTAGAACTGAGGGCTTGGATTACACTTGCCGCCGAGTTAAAGCGATCGCTAGGAGCCGTCTCTAACATTTTATGTAAAACACTATTCAAGCTGGGACTGAGCTTCACAAAGCGATCCCATTGCCATTTGTTGTAGCTCACATCAAATAATTCCTCTGGCTCTTTGCCCGTCAGCAAAAAGAGACAAGTCACCGCAAAGGCATAGAGATCCGTCGCAGGAAACACTGTATCGCCGCGCATTTGCTCAGGTGCGCCATAGCCGGGGGTAAAGATGCCTGTGGACTTTTGACCTTGGGCGGCTCCAGCCACTTGCTTAACTGCACCAAAATCCAACAAAAAATAAGTTTGATCAAGCTTGCGTACCATGATATTCGCAGGTTTGATATCACGGTGGATCGAGCCTTTTTCATGAATAAATGTCAAGACAGGTAACAGACTTTGCATAATTTCTAAGACATCTGCCTCTGCGATCGCCCCATGCTGCTCAACAATTTGCTCTAGGGTAAAGCCATCGACAAACTCTTGTACTAAATAAAAAAATTCATCCTGTCCTGACTGCACCTCAAAGTAGGCAAGCAAATCAGGAATTTGCGGATGTGTCCCCAAATCTTCTAAAACCGTAGCCTCGCGCTCAAACATTTGCTTGGCGATCACCATCTGCGAACTGGTCAACCCCACGGGTTGCAACAGCTTTACCACGCAGCGTTTCATCGCAGGTGTATAGCGATCCCGTGCCAAAAACGTTGCACCAAAACCACCTTGAGCGATCGGACGTTCGACGATATAGCGTCCACCAAGCAGTAAGGGCATTCCGCAAGCCGTACAGAATTTTTGCGTGATCGTTTTAAGTGTATTGCCACTATCAAGGTCAGCAAACGAATTTAAAGGCTTTGTACAATGGGGGCGTGTGCAGTAAATATCCACTGGCTAATCATTAAGTTTAGAGATTGACGGATCTTTTGAGATGCGCGGCGCTAAGCGCCAAGCGTCTCAAAAGATCACAAGTAAACATTTTTGGCATACTGTATTAGAGTCTACCTAAGTTTCTCCCTCCTGTACCCATGAGTTCCAATTTTTTGCATCATCTCAACCCTGCTCAACAAAAAGCAGCAAGCCATCTGCATGGTCCAATGCTGGTGGTCGCAGGCGCAGGCTCAGGGAAAACACGCACATTGACCTACCGCATCGCCAACTTAATGCTCAATCACGGTGTTGCGCCTGAGCAAATCCTTGCAGTGACTTTTACGAATAAAGCTGGCAAGGAAATGAATGAGCGAATTCAATCTTTGTTAACCCAAGAAGTCGCCCAAAGAGAATTAGGTAAGGCTTTAAGCGAAATTAGTGATTGGGAACAGGATAAGCTCCGTAAGAAAGTTTACAAGCAATATATCAATAGCTTTGCTCAAGATGGGCTATGGATGGGGACTTTCCATAGTATGTGCTGTCGGATTTTGCGCCTTGATATTGATAAGTATAAAGATCAAAATGGTAGAAGTTGGGCAAAAAATTTCTCAATTTTCGATGATTCTGATGCACAGTCCTTAGTCAAAGATATTGTCATTAATCAACTAAATTTAGATGAAAAGAAGTTTGAGCCTAAGTCGGTGCGCTTTGCGATCGGCAATGCCAAAAACAAAGGCTGGACTCCAGAGGAGTATGAGGCTCAAAGTGATGATTCATCTTTTCGGAAACGGGCGATCGCACAAGTCTATAACCTCTATCAAAATCAGCTAGCTACCAATAACGCCCTCGATTTTGATGATTTAATCTTTTTGCCAGTGCGTTTATTCCAACAAAATCCTGAAGTTCTCAAATATTGGCACGATCGCTTTAAACATATTCTCGTTGATGAATATCAAGATACCAATCGCACCCAATATGATTTGATTCGATTGCTTGCTACTAATGACAATAAACCAGCTTGGGAAAACCGCTCTATTTTTGTGGTTGGTGACGCGGATCAATCGATTTATAGCTTCCGTTCCGCCGACTTCACCATCTTGATGGAGTTTCAAGAAGCTTTTGGCGATCGCTTGCCCGATGCCCATACAGGCACAATGATCAAGCTAGAGGAAAACTATCGCTCCGTCGCCAATATTCTCGAAATCGCCAACCAACTGATCGACCATAACTCGCAGCGTATTGATAAAGTCCTGAAGGCAACTCGCCCTGATGGGGACTTGATCGAGTTATTCCGTGCCGATGATGAAGTTGATGAGGCGCAGTTTGTAATTGAACAGATTCGTCGCGTTAAGGCTAAGACTCCTAGCGCTAATCTTGGTCATTTTGCCATTCTCTATCGCACCAACGCTCAATCTCGCCCCTTTGAAGAAATGCTGGTGCGCTGGAATATTCCTTACAAAGTCGTGGGTGGTTTACGATTTTACGATCGCAAAGAAATCAAAGATGTTCTCTCCTATTTGCGGCTACTTTCTAACCCTGCTGATACCCTTGGTTTGATGCGAATTATCAATGTCCCCAAACGCAGCATCGGCAAGGCAACCCTCGACAAGCTCCAACAAGCTGCTCAAGAACTCAGCGTCCCGATCTGGGAAATCATCAGCGATGAAACTACGGTTAAAACTTTAGCAGGGCGATCGGCTAGAGGCGTTCTTTCCTTTGTGGAACTGATGCAAAAATGGCAAGCGAAAGTTGCGGTTACACCTGCGGCGGATATCATTCAAGGAATTCTTCAAGAATCGGGCTATGTCGATGAACTGAAAGCCCAGAGCAATGATGAAGCCAACGATCGCATTGCCAACTTGCAAGAACTGTATAACGCGGCAGTGCAATTTGCGGAAGAGAATGAAGATGCTTCCCTTGATGCGTTCTTAGCCAATGCAGCTCTAGCATCTAGTCTTGATGATAGTAGCGAGAACGCTGAGAAAGTCACCCTGATGACGCTCCATGCAGCTAAAGGTTTAGAATTTCCTGCGGTCTTCCTTGTTGGTTTAGAGCAAGGCTTGTTCCCTAGCTTCCGTTCCATTAATGATCCGATGGCTCTTGAAGAAGAACGTCGCCTCATGTATGTGGGCATTACTCGCGCCCAAGAGAAACTATTCCTCAGCCATGCCCAAGCCCGCCGTCTCTATGGCAACCGCGAATATGCAATTCCTTCCCAATTCCTAGCCGAATTACCGAAGGAATACTTGACAGGACATGGTATCGATAAATTTATCAGCAAGGCAAGTCAACGTGCTGAAGCCACCAGCGTTAAAGGTTCTCTCAGATCTGCGCCCCCTGTAAAGGTAAATGCTGTCAAACCGAAACCTCGTATTGATTGGCAAGTGGGCGATCGCGTGGTGCATGATAAGTTTGGCGAAGGTCAAGTCTCGAATTTATTAGGCACTGGCGACAAGATGTATCTAGCAGTTGCTTTCGCAGGTCAAGGCAAAAAAATCATCGATCCTAAAATTGCCCCAATTCAGAAAATATAGATGTAGCTTAGGCGGCTTACACTACATCTATATTTTCTGGTGTGAGATTGAGTCCTTTATAAATTTGGGCGATCGCGAAGGTGAGATTGATGCTCTTTAACTCGATTGTGTCACCTTCCTGATAGTTGCTGATTATCCATTCCCCATTATCTTTTTTGTGATAAAGGTCTATTTCTATACTGGTGGAACTAACTAATAAATAATCTATTAATACAGGATTGTTGCGATATAGTCTGAACTTTCCACCGCGATCGTAGGATTCGGTACTAGGTGATAAAACTTCAACGATTAGAGATGGATAGGTAATGTATTGAGTGGTAGTTTTGTCGCGATCGTCGCAGGTGACACTGACATCAGGATAAGTGTATTTTTCGGATTTAGCTATTTTAATCCGCAAGTCTGAATTGCCTACTTCACAAGCACTACCTTCTAGATGATTGGAAAACAAAGTAGTGAACCGAACCGCAATTAAGCTATGGTTTCTACTGCCACCACTCATGGCATAGACTTCACCTTCTATATATTCGTGCTTGTGTAGTTGCTTTTCTTCCCAAGCAAAGTATTCCTGCGGAGTGAATTGAGGGAAGTTGTCTCTAACTGCAATCATATTTTTTAGGAATAACAGATTTTCTATATTTTAAGCGATCGTATCCACATCTCCATATCCCCAAAATTAGGACGTTAATATACTTGACACACCAAAGCGCTAAGCCCTCACCCCTAGGCGCTCTCCCATAGGAGCTATGGTGTACACACAAGTCATCAGATATAGCATGGGTTACTAATGATCCCCCCCAGCCCCCCTTAAAAAGGGGGGAGAATTTTCTTCTTCCCCCTTTTTAAGGGGGGCTGGGGGGGCTAAACCCTCAAACGTAGACAGAGAGACTTGTGTGTACACGGTAGCCCACAGGAGAGGGGAACGAGATCGCTCGTTTTAATTTTGCACATAGCAAAAGGCGATCGCCTTTTGCTATTGAGGCACATATGAGTTATCCTAGACAAGCTGTTAAAAAACACACGCTTGAGGTTTCGGGTGTTTAGAGTTACTTGTTAACTCCTAAATTCCATCTCAGGCGCAAGGATAAACCCGAACACAGGAGAAAACTTAAATGGGAGTCGTAACCCTAGCCCAATTGCTAGAGTCGGGCGTTCACTTCGGACATCAAACCCGTCGTTGGAACCCCAAGATGGAGCCTTACATCTTCACCGAGCGTAATGGCGTTCATATTATTGACCTTGTGCAAACCGCACAATATCTTGAAGAAGCCTATGCTTATTTGCGTCAAGCTTCCGAGCAAGGCAAAAAAGTATTGTTCGTTGGAACCAAGCGTCAAGCTGCTGGTCTGATTGCTCAAGAAGCAGCCCGTTGCGGTAGCTACTACATCAACCAACGCTGGTTGGGTGGAATGCTCACCAACTGGACAACCATCAAAACCCGTGTTGATCGCCTTAAGGATCTCGAACGTCGCGACGAAAGCGGCGCACTCGATCGCCTTCCTAAGAAGGAAGCATCCACCCTTCGCCGCGAAATGGAAAAGCTACGTAAGTACCTTGGCGGCATTAAGCTCATGCGTAAGCCACCCGATATCGTAATCGTGGTTGACCACAAGCGTGAGTACAATGCTGTCCAAGAATGCCAAAAGTTGAAGATTCCCATTGTGTCTTTGCTTGATACCAACTGCGATCCCGATAGCGTTGACATTGGGATTCCCGCAAACGATGACGCAATTCGCTCGATCAAGTTGATCGTTGGCAAGCTTGCTGATGCAATCTACGAAGGTCGTCATGGCGATATCGAAGATATCGAGTATGAAGTTTCTGCCGAAGATGCTGAAGCTTATGTCGAAGATGAAGCGATCATCACAGGCGATGAAGAAGAAGTTGCTTAAAGCTTCTCAACAATAAAAAAGGGGGCGCTTCGCGCCCCCTTTTTTATTGGCATTAATAAACTTCATCGTGACTACCAATATCAACTAAAACTATCGTCTCATTTTGGACTAGAAAAACACAAATAATGCGGTATTCATAGGTCAGACTACAGGCATAAAATTCGCTAAGATCGCCTTTTAACTTATGTGTTTTTAGTGATGGATCAAATGGAGAAGTTTTAAGCTTTTCTAAAACTTCTCTGAGATCTTGCACCATTCAAGAAAAGGGGTTGCAGAAAGAGCAAAAATGTGAAAAAAAGGGCGTAGTAGTAAATTAAATAACGATCATGGAAAGCATCGTTAAGCACGCCCAAGGGCTAGTTTATA
>NZ_JAYGIF010000034.1:0-12769 GCF_034931345.1 Pseudanabaena sp. CCNP1317
TAGTTTTTTCTTCTCGTCTTCTGAAAATTCGATTGTAATCATGAATTAATTTTGGCGGCAGTATTAAATTCTTTAGCCGATTATCCCATTTTCTCAAAGCTCAAGTTCTGACCGTCTAAAGTATAGCATTGGAGAGGTTGGTTAAGTGAAGCTCAGCCGATCGCAAATCTGCTAGAGACAAATCAGCATCGTCTAAAATCGCGTCACTCAAATTTGCGGCGCTTAAATTGCTTTCACTCAGATTCGCTTTAACGAGATTAGCTTTACGAAGATTGGTGAGTACTAAATTTGCACCTTTGAGATTTGCGGAACTGAGATCAGCTTCACTAAGGTTGGATTTCATTAATTCTGATTTTTGCAAAAGCGCCGATCCTAACTTTGCTTGAAATAAATTTGCCCGTAATAAATTTGCCTGAGATAAATTGGCTTCGGTCAGATTAGAAAAGGCTAAGTTTGCGTCCACAAGACTAGAATTACTCAGATCTGCGCCTCGAAGATCGACTTTAACGATTTTAATGCCATTCAAATTTGCATTTCTGAAGATGACTTGACGCAGATCAACCCGTTCTAGTACAGAACCACTGAGATTAATATTGCTAAAGTCTTGACCTTGTAGGCGATCGCCTTGAGTGCCTGTCAACTGCACATAGCGAAAATCACGCTGCCCCTCGGCATATTTCGCTTGTAAAGTTGTGGCTGTGATTGGGGTTAATTTTGGTGGTATAGGATTGCTGGTGGGTATAGGAGTTGGTGTAGGAGAGCTTGAAGGCGAGATTTCAGGACTTTTGATAACAGTCGGTTGCGTTTGTTTAGTTCTAAAAAACCAGAAAGTACCACCAACCAATAACACAGTTAGGAAAATCCATAGAAACGGTTTGTAGGAAGCAATTACAAATTTGAACTGCTCTTTTGAGTTAGGAGTTTTACTATGTTCTTTGCCATGACAGCGACGGATCAGGCGATCGCATAGCGCACGAGTTTCATCATCAGGAATGTTCGCGATCGACTGAAACACAGGTGATAACTCAGGCTCTTGAAAATCGTTTTGCCGAAAGATCAGATTTTTGTTGTCTTCGTGGAAGGTTTCCCAAAGATTAGGCTGACTGGCTAGGGCGCGAAGAGATAGGGAAATAACTTCAAAGGAGAATTCATCAAGCTGATCCCCGAAGTCCTTGGGCGATCGCATTGGTGGCTGATAGTTAGGATGCCCCAACTCAAGGGGTGGAGTCCCTAGCAATGCAGGCACATACATACCGTCATAGTCCACCAGCTTTAGTTCTCCTTGATCGTCCACCATGATATTGCCATGCTGCAAATCACCGTGGGCGATGCCTACCTGCTGCAAATCTTTTTGGAGTTGTTGTAGTTGACGATCTAAACGCAACAACACTTGCGAATCATCAATATAGTCGCCAATATAGCGATCAAGTTCTGAGCCTTCTACCCAATCCATTTTTAGAATTGGATACCATTCGCCTTTGACCAAAATTCCTTGGGGCAGAAACTCAAAATCAACTAAGTAAGGGATCTGGTGTTGACTGAGATATTGACTAATTAACCTGTAGCGCTGCTGCACATCTGACTGCGGAATGCGCGTAAAACAACGCACAGCCCAAGAGCGATTTCCCTTAGTTAGCTTGTACACCGTGGCGAAGTTACCCGACCATAGTAAAACCCGTCCCCGTGAATTTTTAGAAGTACTAGATTGCTTTAGGTCAGGATCGGCAAAGCAAAGATGCGGATTTTGCACCGCGATCGTAAAGTCAATATTTAGGGGCCAAGTTTGAATATCTGTCATGACTCACAACTTTGACTCATCGGAATTTTGCTTGCATCCTGAATTTTGAGACATAGCAAGGTTGTATCGTCGTTAGCTATTTCATGGCGATCGCGCAATTCTGTCACCCATTCTGCAAACAAATCTTGCGAGCTGATCTCATCTAATTTTACCCAAGGATCTTGATTTGCTTCTAATTGCTTAAAAATCCAACAGGCGATCGCATCGGTCGTTAGATAAAAGCGATCGCCAAATTTTGCATCCCCATGAATCTGCGAAACATGAATATTTGCCGCCTTAACATTGGTTCCGATCAGCTTAGGACGATTGTTAAATTCATGACTTTTTTGCAAAGGAAAGCTGGTTTGTAAACAGCGATCGCGCACGATAAATAAACAAGAATCTCCTACAGCAAGGGATTTCCAACTTAAATCTGCAAAAACTTCTAAGCTCACAAACGTGGCAAAAGCGCCCTCACCTGCCTTACGTTTGGCAAACCAAGACAAATCCTGATGCAATAACCATTGTTGCCAAGACGTTTGTAAGGGCGATAGCCAATTTGCGGCCATAGCATAGACTTCTTGCCAAGGTAATTGACGATTCACAAAAGCTGTAACTAATTCCTGCGCCCATTCCCTTGCAAAGGAAGACTCGGTTGCACCATCAGACAAAGCGATCGACACCATGGGATTCCGTTTTGCACAATGCCAAATGTCTTCACATTCAGTGAGCAAATTTCCTGCCTTTTGGACTGAGAAACTTTGAATCAGTTCAAAATGAGGCTTAGACTGTTCTTTCTGTAAGTTTTTTAGCTCAGGATTGAGGCGCTGATTATATAAACTGCGATCGCTATATTTCTGAGCATTTAAGGCGATTTCTTTAAAGCCAAAATTTGCATACCCATAGGGAGAATGCAAGCCAGAAAAAGTATTAGAAAAAAAAGGTCTAAACACAGTAGCTATAGCGATCGGCAATTTGATCAGCAAATTCAAGGTCACACATTAGCACATTAACCTAATCGAAAAGCCGCCATATGGCGGCTTTTCGATCGCAAAAAGAGAGCGTGCAAAGCACGCTCTCTTTTTATTATGCAAGCGCTAAAGAAGCTAAAGGCTGGGGAATTGAGGCACTAGGCGCAGTAAATTCGCCAGTTACCACAAACTCAAGTCTTAACTTCAGCCAACGCATTGTATTGGGATCGGTTGTAATGATCGCCGCCGCAGGTTGGGGAATTTGCTTTTTAATACTTGCCATCTCATGCGCTTCTAAAAAAGCAGGCTGTTCAATCAACCAAAAATTAATTTCCTTATTGCGAGCCTCAAAATTGCGCCGACGCTCCGATAGCGTCTCACCCAAAGGTTTCCCTTCGTCTTCACACAAGTACTTACGGCTAGCAGCCACGAAATAATATTGCTGGGAGTCTGACATAAATTTTTTTTCTTAACAAGGTAATAGCTTGTAAAGCTAGATCTATGTTAACGCTTATTTAACTTATCAAACTTTGCAATAGATTAAGCTGTGGGGTTAGCTCTAGAACATTGTTTAACACCATATCAGCACCATTTTCCTTGAGCAAAGCTGTATAGCGATCACGCAAATCTTCACTAACATGGGGAGGAATTACCCCAACCGCAACATATTGATAACTGGGATCAAAGTCTCGCGCCTTTACTACCGTCAGCATATCCGCCACCGTATCCCCCACATATACAATCACAGTTGCAGTATTATTTTGCTTCCGCTCAATTTGCTTAGCCGCTAATAAAAGTCCTGTGGGATCAGGCTTACCTTCAGCATCCTCCATTGCAATTAACACAGGCTCATTGATATCTAGCCGCTTTAATACATAACTAGCCGAAGCCCGCGTTGCTCCACTAAAGAAGCCCCACCCAATTCCTGCGATCGTTAACTCCTGAAAATATTTCGTAGTGGCAATCAGAGGCTCCGTCGCAATATAGCCATCTGACCAGTCAGGATTACTACCCCGATAACGACTCTGAAAAAACTCGACGATCGCCTCATAGGATACTTGAATCTCTTGCCCCAGACTTTGCAAATACCGCTTAATTAGCTCCTGTGAAGCTTCCCAGTCATTATTCCAAATCCCTTCAGCTTTTAACTCGTCGATTTCTTCGGGAGTAGGACGATAAGCAGCATTTGTAAAATGTTCAACCGTATCAGCCAGTGCTCGTCGATAGGAACCCGATACATCTCGAATCACACCATCAATATCAAAGACAAAAATACTTCTGTTTAATAGTTTTGAATCAACTTTAGAGGTTTCAATCATGTTATAGTGCAAGATCGCTACTTTAATATGTAATTTAACTTTTCTTGGAGGTAGGTAGCATTGTCCCAGTTTATTCTAAAAATCTTATGGTTAGAGAATAATGTAGCTCTTGCCGTCGATCAAGTCGTTGGCAAAGGCTTCAGCCCTCTCACCAAGTATTTCTTTTGGCCCCGTGATGATGCTTGGGATCAACTTAAATCAGAAATGGAAAGCAAGCCTTGGATTGCCGATCAAGATCGGATTGAAATTTTAAATAAGGCAACCGAAGTAATTAATTACTGGCAGCAAGAGGGCAAAAACCGCCCCATGACAGAAGCTCAAGGTAAATTCCCTGATGTCATATTTACTGGTAGTAACTAAGCAAATAAAAAAGGGCGCATTGCGCCCCTTTTTTTGATTTAAAAATCTAAAAATAAAAAGGTTTCGCATTGCGAAACCTTTTTATTTTTAGAAACTATTTATCAAGATCAGGCATCGATAGTACAGCCTCAGTCTTGCGGTCAATACCCTTTTCAAAGCCAGCAACAGCCGCGCGAGCGCGACCAGCGTGCCATAGGTGACCAACTAAGAACATGAAGGACAATACGAAGTGAGATGTAGACAACCAAGAACGAGGAGAAACGAAGTTTACCGCGTTGATTTCAGTGATAACACCACCAACTGAGTTCAAGGAACCCAAAGGAGCATGGGTCATGTACTCAGCAGCACGACGTACTTGCCAAGGCTGAACGTCATTCTTGAGTTTGTCAATATCCAAACCGTTAGGACCACGGAGAGGCTCCAACCAAGGACCACGGAAATCCCAGAAACGCATGGTTTCACCACCGAAGATGATTTCGCCCGAAGGAGAACGCATCAGGTATTTACCTAGACCAGTAGGACCTTGAGAGGTAGCAATGTTTGCGCCCAACTTTTGGTCACGTACAAGGTAAGTGAAAGCTTGAGACTGAGAAGCTTCAGCGCCAGTAGGACCAAAGAACTCACTAGGATAAACAGTGTTGTTAAACCATACAAAGCAAGTAGCGATAAACGCCATCAAGCTCAATGCACCAAGACTGTAGGATAAATATGCTTCACCAGACCATACAAGAGCGCGTCTTGCCCAACCAAAAGGCTTAGTAAGAATATGCCAAATGCCACCGCCGATGCAGATCAAGCCAATCCAAATATGTCCACCGACTACATCTTCAAGATTGTCAACACCAACGATATTGCCTTCGCCACCAAAAGGTGAGTTGAGCAAATAGCCAAAGATGACAACGGGGTTGATCGTCGGATTAGTGATCACACGTACATCGCCTCCACCAGGAGCCCATGTATCATAAAGACCACCAAAAAACATTGCCTTGAATACGAGTAGGAGTGCGCCACAGCCCAACACGATCAGGTGATACCCGATGATGTTAGTCATTTGGTTCTTATCTTTCCAGTCATAACCAAAGAAGGAAGAATAATTTTCTAAAACTTCAGGTCCACGCAAAGCATGGTAAATACCACCGAAGCCTAGTACTGCCGAAGAAATAAGGTGTAAAACGCCAACTACAAAGTATGGAAATACATCCACAACTTCACCACCAGCGCCAACGCCCCAGCCTTGAGTTGCAAGGTGAGGTAGCAAGATGAAGCCTTGCTCGTACATTGGTTTTTCAGGAATAAAGTGCGCGACTTCAAACAAAGTCATTGCGCCAGCCCAAAATACGATCAAACCAGCGTGAGCAACGTGAGCGCCCAGCAGTTTGCCAGAAAGGTTAATGAGTCGTGCGTTTCCAGACCACCAAGCAAAGCCCGATGAGTCTTGTGTACGCCCGCCCACTCCTAGGGAGTTTAAGTTAATGGTCGTCGTCACGAGAGGTTATCTCCAGAGAAATTTTTGTAGGTTTAAAGTGCAAATAATTTTTAAGCTACCAGTTATCAGATAGTTAACTGAAGAGCGTTCAGACGTTTGATGAGATTCATCATAATCCAAAAACTAGTAGAACCGTACCGATTTCTGATAGCTAAGCTTTGCAGTTATCCTTAAAAAATTGATTGCAGCACGCTGCAATCAATTTTTAAGATTCAAATTTATAGTGCGTTACCGCGAGGTAATACTTCTTCAGGGAAGATGAATCTTTCAGCAGGTTGGTCTTGAGGAGCCATCCAAGCGCGAATACCTTCGTTCAAGAGCAAGTTCTTGGTGTAGAAGGTTTCAAACTCAGGATCTTCTGCAGCGCGAACTTCTTGTGATACGAAGTCATAGGCACGCAAGTTCAATGCTAGACCAACAATACCGACGCTGCTGAACCATAGTCCAGTTACAGGTACGAATAGCATGAAGAAATGCAACCAACGCTTGTTGGAGAAAGCGATACCAAAGATTTGGCTCCAGAAACGGTTAGCGGTAACCATGGAGTAGGTTTCTTCTGCTTGAGTAGGGTTGAAAGCTTTAAAGGTATTAGAGCTAGAGCCTTCGCCATCTTCAAACAAGGTGTTTTCAACGGTTGCACCGTGAATTGCACAAAGCAATGCGCCACCAAGGATACCTGCTACGCCCATCATGTGGAAGGGGTTTAGAGTCCAGTTGTGGAAACCTTGTAAGAACAAGATGAAGCGGAAAATACCAGCAACACCGAAGGTAGGACCGAAGAACCAACCAGATTGTCCCAAGGGGTACATCAAGAAGACGGATACGAATACGGCGATAGGACCAGAGAAGGCGATCGCATTGTAAGGACGAATACCTACTAGACGAGCGATTTCAAACTGACGAAGCATGAAGCCAATCAGTGCGAATGCGCCGTGAAGAGCTAGGAATGTCCACAAACCACCGATTTGACACCAGCGAGTAAAGTCGCCTTGAGCTTCAGGTCCCCAGAGCAAGAGTAAGGAGTGACCAACGCTCAATGGAGGTGAAGATACGGCTACGGTCAAGATATTGCAACCTTCGAGGAAGCTAGAAGCTAGCCCGTGGCTATACCAAGATGATACAAAGGTGATACCTGTAAACCAGCCACCAATTGATAAGAATGCGGTGGGGAATAGCAACAAGCCACTCCAACCAATAAATACGAATCTGTCGCGCTTTAGCCAGTCGTCGATGATGTCAAACCATCCTCTTTCGACTTCTTGCGACCTGCCCATTGCAATGGTCATAATCTTAAATCCTGCTGTAACTAAGAGTATTTATATGGATTTGAAATTAGCTTAACACATCTTTACGTTTGGGTTCTTACAAAATAGTTAAAAACCTCAAATCGTTTACAAGTAAAGGTTTGAGCTTGCTTTACAAAGTATATGTACTTGGCAAAAATCTTAAAAAAGTATTAAGATGATTTGCTTCTACCTCTTTTGAGATAGTTGCCAATAAATTAATATATTAATTAACAATAATAGCAGTGCTAAATCCAGTCATTTCAAAAATGTTTTAAGGGAGATTGATTTGACTTGATTTTGTGTTAGTAACTAAGTATTTGTACTTATAAACCTTGCGAATGTTGGTAGAGAAAGTAGTCAATAATCACTAAAACATGCGATCGCGATCGCCTTCTTGTGTTCAACAACATCGCAGTATTGGTTAAGTGTGGATTAGCTATAGGTGAGCACAATGATTAGAAAGGTTGAAACTAGGCGGTCTGAAACATCACAACCAAATGATCTTCAGATGGAAATATTGTCCGTCTCTGAAAATATTGGTGAAATGGAGGCTGAAACTAATTTTTTGGCTGATTTACCTGAAGAAGAAGCTACACCACCTAAGCAGGAAGGAAATCGACGGCTATTACGTTGGGCAATATATAGCTTGTTGGGATTTGGTCTAACTGCCATAGCTGCGCCTGCATTTCTAGGAGTGTCATCAAGTTGCAAAAATAAGAGTCCTGAAGCTCGAACTTATGTAGGAGCTATGGGTAGAGCGCAACAAGCTTTTTGGCTAGAGAATGGAGCTTTTGGGCGATCGCTTTCTGCTTTAGCAATTGGCATTGAAGAAGAGACAGATAGCTATAAATATGATTTACAAAGTTTTGGGCTTGTTGCCTATCATTATGGTGTTCCTAAGAATGACAATTTAAAAAATTTTGTTGGTGCAGTGTTTGTAGTACCTGAAAAAGCTCAAACATCGCAAAATGTAAATCAACAGGCTAGTCCCAAATCATCCACAAAGCCAATTACTAAAAAAGAGCTAACTACAGTCACGATTCTTTGTGAGTCACCGAGCCTTGGAGTAAAGACTAAGTTACCCAAACCATCTCTAGAAAATGGTATCCCCAAATGTGCTGAGGGAACTGTCCTAGTAGAGTAAATGTCTCATTACATACACTTAATAAAGATATTTAACAATTAATAATATGAATAATTATGTAAATTATCGTTATCGAGACTTTCAGAATCAATCATTTCAAAATGAATTTCGTAAAGGTGAAGATAAGACTGCTGACTTTACAGGCGCGAGATTAAAAGGTTGTGATTTTCGAGGAACGGGGCTAACATGTGCTGATTTCTCAGAAACAGCGATCGCAAAAGATGAAAAAAACTTCCAAAAGCAATGCATCAATATGTTTCTGCATATCATTTTGGGAATTCCTCTAGGATTAGCAGCTTGGTTCCTAGGTCGATTCGTGCTTATAGGCTGTGGTGGTGAGGTCTCAAATCCCTATGGATGGTTGACAAATCCTTTTGTCTGGATATTTGCCTTTGCTACGGCTGCGGCAGTCTCTCAAAGAAGGATTTTTAATATTTACATGGGGCTAATTGGATTAATGGTAATTGCTGCCATTAACTCTACAGCCTTGATGATAGTTGGGATAGGTGTGATGATTGCCGCCTTTGGGATGTCTATGTTTGGACTATATCTGGGTTACAAAAAAGGGGCGATCGCGGTGGGTATGGTCTGGATGGCGGTGGGAGTATCTTCGGCAATTTCGGCTGGTTATAGCTGGATCAAATACCGAGAAATTCATTATGCAATTTTGTTTGCGGTACTGGCGATTTTGCCTGCGGTTTTAGCGACTAGGGCTTTTAATCTCCACTTTGCAAAAGTCAAAATGTCGGTGGTGACTTCTTTTGATGGTGCAGACTTAACAAATGCGCGATTTGTAAATGCAGTTTTAGAAAATTGTGATTTTTCAGGTGCAAACTTAGAAGGTATTGACTGGTATGGTGCAACCTTTAAAAATTGCAAGTTTCCTCAAGGATTTTCAGCGAATACAGAAACGGCGATCGCTAAAAATTCTGAGATTATAGCTGTCAACAATTACGTCAGCCTCTAAAAAACAAAGTGAGTGGCGGCGGGAAGCAACGCCACTCACTTTGGGGTTGGATACAATAGGCTATGAATATTTAACTAAGTGTTTAAACTTAACGTCAGTTCGACGAAAGCGAAAAATGGTAAGAATCGCTAAGCGATTCTTACCATTTTTCGCCATTTGCGTCGTGCGAAGCACGACGCAAATGGCTGTATCGAACTCACGTTAAACTTAGGATGGGGTAGAGATATCTTATCCCGTCATTTCTGGCTAATTGATGCGTTACGTTTCACTAACGCATCCTACATTTAGAACTACATTTAGAACTACATTTAGAACAAAATTTGTGATTTGAATAATGCTGGAAATACCTGATTTTATTAAAGGAATATTAGTCCTTATTTTTGTATTTGTACCAATTGAAAAAATATTTGCAGTACATCACAAAAAGCTATTACGTCAAGGTTGGTTTACAGATCTTTGTTATTATTTTTCAGGTTATTTTATTGGTCATGGCACAACTAAATTATTAATTATATTTGCCTTATTTGGACAGGGTTCTATCCCCACCTTATCTAGTTTTGTTAGCCAACAGCCCCTTTCTCTTCAAGTAATCGTCGCCATATTTATTGGGGATCTTAGTTTTTATATAATTCACTATCTAATGCATACTGTGCCTTGGTTGTGGAAATTCCACGCAATTCATCATAGTTCCACCCATATGGACTGGCTTGCGACTGTGCGTGTGCATCCTTTTGAGCAGATTTTGACCAAGGCTTGTCAAATGATCCCGCTTTATTGGCTCGGTTTTTCGACAGAGGCTTTGGCGATTTATGGAGTTTTTTCGAGTGCGATCGCCTTTTTTATTCATGCCAATATTAGCGTCAGATTTCCAATTTTAAAATGGATTATTGTTACACCTGAATTTCATCATTGGCATCATGATCGTCATCCAAAACTATATGCTCAAAATTTGGCTGTACAGTTGCCAATCCTTGATTATATATTTGGTACTTGGCATATGCCAAAACAAGAATTACCAAAGCAATATGGAACAGAATTAAATGTTAGGACTAATTATTTTAACCACTTAGTTTATCCATTTAATCATCTATTAAAATCAAGAGAACCTAATGACTCTGCAAGAAGTGAACCCATCAACAAGTAAATTTAAACACTTTATATCTAAGTATAGATATATGTTTCCTTTAGCCATAGTTAGCACATTGTTAGTAGCGGGTGTGGGAACTTTGAGCCTCCTTGCTTATCAGCAGCAAATGAGTTTACCGATATATTTGCAAAGTTTTAGTACGCCGCAAATTTCAGTCGATGCGTTGGCTAGTAGCAAGCTTAAATCTATAGTTTTAATCGATGTGCGATCGCCCGAAGAATATCAAGAGGATCACATTGGCAATAGCGATCTTGTGCCATTAGCTGAAATTGAGATTGAGTTAGGGCTTCAAAGGATTAACAAGATTGTGAAAAGCTACGAAGAGAAACAAAAAACTAATCCCACAATAGTTTTGTACTGTACTTCGGGAATGCGATCAATCAAGGCAAATAAGTACCTGCGTGATCGCGGCTATCAGGTTGTAACTTTGACGGGTGGTATCACCGCATGGCGTAAACAATTTACGCGATCGCAGGATTTGCAAGTTTTATCAGAAAAATAAAAAAGCGCCTCATGAGGCGCTTTTTTATTTTTAAGTCGGGATGATAGGATTCGAACCTACGGCATCCTGCTCCCAAAGCAGGCGCGCTACCAAGCTGCGCTACATCCCGTTGCGAATATCTATGTTACTACAGAAAGCGCGAAATACACATAATTATTTTTTTCCTTAAATTCTCAACTCAAGAATTTGACTACGGTGCTTTGTGTTCAACGAAAATAATGAAGTGCGACTCAGAGCGTCACACTTCATTGCACAAAAGACAGTAAAACCCAATAATTAGCGGCGCGGAGCGCCGCTAATTATTGGGTAGCAGTATGTATGCAAGTCTTGACATATTAATGTTTTAAGGATTGCTTCACTAAAACTTGAGGTAGCATAATCGCGAAGCACTATAAATCTGCTAGACAAGCAAAATATGGCTAAACTCAGAATTGGTATTAATGGATTTGGCAGAATTGGACGATTAGTGGTTCGTGTTGCTGCCAAACATCCCGAAATCGAGATTGTCGGAATCAACGATCTTGTTCCTTCTGATAACCTCGCTTATCTGCTTAAACATGACTCTACTCATGGTTTGTATGACGGTAAAATTTCGGCTAAACCCGAAGGTATTGAGATCGATGGGATATTAGTACCCTGTACTGCGATTCGCAATCCCTCAGAATTGCCTTGGGGAGAACTAAAAGCGGACTATGTGGTGGAGTCTACTGGCTTATTTACTGATTATGCTGGGGCGATCGCGCATATCAATGCAGGTGCAAAGCGGGTGATCATTTCTGCGCCAACTAAAGATCCCGAAAAAGTACCCACATTGTTAGTTGGTGTAAATCATACTAAGTTTGATCCTGCCACTGATTTAATTGTCTCTAATGCAAGCTGTACCACCAATTGTCTAGCGCCGATCGCTAAGGTTCTCAATGACAACTTCGGTATTGCTGAAGGATTAATGACTACTGTTCACGCAATGACGGCTACACAACCAACGGTAGATGGCCCAAGCAAAAAGGATTGGCGCGGTGGACGCGGCGCTAGTCAAAATATCATTCCTTCTTCAACAGGTGCGGCAAAAGCTGTGGCTTTAGTTTTGCCTGAACTGAAAGGGAAGCTGACGGGAATGGCTCTGCGTGTTCCTACGCCTGATGTATCGGTGGTAGATTTAACATTTAAGACTGAAAAAGCTACCAGCTATAAAGAAATCTGTGCAGCGATGAAGGCTGCTTCAGAAGATTCTTTAAAAGACATTCTCGGTTATACCGATGAGGAGGTTGTCTCGACAGATTTTAGAGGAGATTCGCGATCGAGCATTTTTGATTCTGGTGCTGGCATTGAGCTAAATCCAAACTTCTTTAAGGTTGTCTCTTGGTATGACAATGAGTGGGGTTATTCCTGCCGTGTGGTTGATCTGATGATATCCATGGCTAAAAAGGAAGGAATTCTTTCCTAACTGATGTTAGGCAGAAACATTGGGCTTGGCGACCAAGCCCCTACCTACAGGGCTTTGCGCTCAAACCCAAACCAAGAAACATTGGGCTTGGCGACCAAGCCCCTACCTGTCTAAGAAACCATTTAAGAATTACTTTCTACAGTCAAAAGCTCTAAGAGATCCCCCTCAATCCCCCTTAAAAAGGGGGAAGAATTTAATTCTCCCCCCTTTTTTAAGGGGGGCTGGGGGGGATCTAGACATTGGCGACCAAGCCCCTACCTGTCTAAGAAACCATTTAAGAATTACTTTCTACAGTCAAAAGCTCTAAGAGATCCCCCTCAATCCCCCTTAAAAAGGGGGAAGAATTTAATTCTCCCCCCTTTTTTA
>NZ_JAYGIF010000034.1:12869-13043 GCF_034931345.1 Pseudanabaena sp. CCNP1317
AGGGGGGCTGGGGGGGATCTAGACAATTCTTAAATGGTTTCTAAATAAACGTGAGTTCGACGCACTAAAAGATGGTAGGAGGAAGAGCAGGCAAGCCTTTGAAGAGAAGATCTAAAGCAGGTTTAGTCTCTCGATATGTATAAGCAACCAACCCAGCTAAAAGGTTGACAAGAA
>NZ_JAYGIF010000035.1:0-12313 GCF_034931345.1 Pseudanabaena sp. CCNP1317
GGGATGGAGTTACGTCATCGCTGTGTTGGCTGTCAGGAGCCGATTACTTCCCTGAAGCATCGTTTCTGCCCTTTTTGTGGGACATCTTATCAATCTTCTTCATCTTTAAAAGTTTGATAGCTGAAAGCATTTCACAGTAAAGATTTCAGCGCTTCGTGGCACTGTTTTACACGTATCCTGACTATACCCCTGCTTAATGTTCTTTCCAGAATCGATATTTTCGGGCGCTACTTCATAGGGTTCCAATACTTCGCTTCCTAGCCCGTTTTGTTCCAATTCCGCGATCACGATCGGTAAAGTTGCTTGGGAATTCTTGAGCCAACTACCGACCAAAGTTAGGGCTAATGGCAAACAGCCTAAACGATTGCAAAGGCTTGCGGCGATCTCAGGATTGTCTAGCAAGGTTTGCTGATTTGGTTCTGCCCATTTGGTCAATAACTGTAACGCTGCCTCGGTCTTCAATTCCTGAATTTCCAGCAACGCTAATTTACCCTGCAATAGCGATCGCGAGGTCAGCACAAATCGAAACGGATGGACATCTCCTAAACTCTTCGGCAAGTATGGCAAAACCTGTGTTTGATATTCGGTCACGTCATCAATCAAGATCAGCGCTATTTTCTCCTCACCGCAAAACTTTTGCCACTGCTGCCAGCCTTCCTCTACCTGTGTTTCTAATTTGGTGAAGTGCCGTAAATCCCCATCTTCACAAAATCTCAACTGCATAAAGTCTCTAAGGGATTCACCAAACTGCGCTGCCTCGAATATTCCCACCCCACCCGCATAATCATCTAAATGCAATTTGCCATACTGCCGCGCTAGTTCGCTTTTCCCCATCCCTGCCATCCCAGAAATTAACACCATTGGCAAAGGCGAGCTTTCGCTTTGCGCCTGCAATAAATCGTGCAATTCCTCTAAATCCTGCTCCCTTCCAACAAAGTTTCCATCTCGGTCAATTTCGCGATCGCCTAGATTGTTATAAAAGCTCTTGTTATGATCTTTTGGTGCTGTTTGCTTGAAATGTGGCTGTGACTTCAGGATGTTTTCTAAAACTCGTTGCAAGATTTCCTGCAACATCTCTGGCTGCACATCATTGAGGTAAGTATTGCCAATATTCGCAACACCACCCGCAACCAAGGTTTGATAACCCTTGCTCCCATCTCGATTGACCTGCGTTAACAGGCGATCGCTTTGTATTGCCTCACCTAACTGTGAATCAGCATCGATGCTTTTCTTGACCAATTCCACAAACTCAGCCAAATCCTCTTGAGGATTAGCTTTCAGTATCTCCACCGTTAGCTGACATAGTTGCGTAATTAAATCTGACATGAGCGATCGCCGTTAACTGCTTTTCACAACTAAAATCTTTCTCAAGAATAAGCGATTACTCGTTACTTGAAACCCACTCTTACGAGATGAGCAGAGATATTTTAAGCACAAGTAACCGTCTGTACTTTGATATCGACTTGAAGGGTTTTACGCAAAACTTTGAGAATAGCGGTGAGATTATCCATTGTGGGATTTCCTTTTGCAGAGAGCATTCTATGAAGGCTTTTACTAGGTTTAGATGTGGCGATCGCTAGTTCTTCAAATCCGATGGTTGCATTGACGAGATCTCTCAATATGAGTCTCGCGGTTTCTGGTTCGCCATTGAGGAAAAGAGAAATAGCTTCGTCAAGTAAAGCGGCGGCAAATGCGGAATCTCTTTGGACTCTTGCATTAACTGTTTCTTTAAAGTCGCGTCTTAGGGGTGTAGTTGTCATTTTTTCTTTTTCTTCTTTTTGTCGATTTCTTCTTTGATAGCTGCTTGTCTAGCCTCTTTTTTGCGCCTTTTATACTCTTGATACAGTTCTTTAGCTCGTTCAATATCGGATTGTTGACCTTTTTTCGTGCCTCCACCAAATAGAACTATGAGTTGATTTCCATCTTGGGCTAGATAAATTCGGTATCCTGCACCCCAATCAATTCGATATTCGCCAATTCCATCAAACCATTTGATGTTTGATGTGTTGCCTAGCTCTAGCCGCGATTTGGCAACTGTCACTTTTGCCGCAGCGATCGCATCTAGAGCATCGAACCATTTCTGATAAGGGTTTGAGCCATCTTCTTGGATATATTCTTGAACTTTCATACTAGGCACTAGAGTAACTTATATGTTACTTGTGGTCAAGGCATATTTTAGCGATCGCCTAAATCAAATCCCAAATACGCTTGCGATCGCCTTTATCGTCAAGTGTTTTTTTGGCGCTATGGCAAGTAAAGACAGATTCTGGCTTTCCTATCTTTCTCTATTTCTTCAGCCGTTAGAGCTTCTACTGTAAAACCATTATCTCGATACCATTTGATTAGCTTCGGGTTAGCATTAAGATCGTCTTGAGTTATTGACCCATGAATCTTTTTGATTCCTTTCTCCTTAACATATTTTATAAGAAATTCTAGTGTGGCAGTTCCTAGTCCCAGCCTTTGGTAGCATTTTGGTTCTTTGTGAAAAAATGCATAAATACGTCCTAGTGGGCTACGGGCTATGTTGTCTGCAAAGTGAATATCTGCTAGAAGCATTTCATTAGGAGACTCAAAAACACAGTCGATATGACCGACCATATCCCTTAGTCCAACACAATCCAGCGAACGATAAACTTTAAGCGAAAGAATGGACTCATGCTCATTAACTTCAATTTGGCAATCACGCCCTTGTCTATCATAAATAGTCACAATACCTTTAGGAGTCATATTCATTTGGTTTTGTAGATCGCGTAGAGACTGGAGATTATTGCGAACAGTTTTTGTATTTGGATGTTCCACTCCTAGCGAAACTTCCATAATTTCTAATGCTTTCACATAGAGAGGTTCTGCTTCTCCATGTCTTCCTTGCGAATCGTACAGCCCTGCTAGGTTGTTGATACTGCTGGCGACAGAGGGATGGCGTTCTCCTAATAGTTCTTGACTCAGTGACAGGGCTTGTATAAACAGTGGTTCTGCTTCCTCATATCTTCCTTGCAAACGATACAACTCTGCGAGGTTGTTGAAACTGGTAGCGACAGAGGGATGGCGATCGCCTAAAAGTTCTCGCATCAACTGTATTGCCTCTTGATAAAGCGGTTCTGCTTCTGCATATCTCCCTTGCGAACGATACAACTCTGCGAGGTTGTTGAAACTGTATGCAATATCGGGATGGCGATCGCCTAAAAGTTCTCGCATCAACTGTATTGCCTCTTGAAAGAGCGGTTCCGCTTCTGCATATCTCCCTTGCGAATTGTACAACTCTGCGAGGTTGTTGAAACTGTTTGCAATATCGGGATGGCGATTACCTAAAAGTTCTCGCCTCAACTGCATCGCTTCTTGACAGAGCGGTTCCGCTTCTGCATATCTTCCTTGCGAACTATACAGATCTGCAAGGTTGTTGATACTGGTGGCGACAGAGGGATGGCGATCACCTAACAGTTCTTTGTATTTCTTAATTACTTGTAGATAAATAGATTCTGCTTCTCCATATTTTCCTTGAGCTTTGTATAAATAAGCGAGCAAGTGAAAACTGTTGACAGTATCAGGATGATTTCCCCCAAATATCTCTTGACGCATTTGAAGTGATTCTTGAGTTAATTTCTCCGCTTCTGCATATCTTCCTTGCGAACTATACAGATCTGCAAGGTTGTTGATACTGGTGGCGACATCGGGGTGGCGCTCTCCTAAAAGTTCTTGCGTTGCTTTCAAACATCTTTGATATGGCTCTTCGGCAAGTGCGTAGAATCCCTGCGCTTTATAGAAACACGCAATTCCTGTAAATGCCCAAATCAAATCTTCTTCAGGATTGAGAATATCACCCAGCATTTCGCGGCTCAGTATATCCAAATGGGGAATAACAAGAGCTACTATTGCAATCAGATCTATCGTTGGCGTTTCGGGAATCTCTTTAGCTAGGGCAAGCAACCTATTTACAAATGCTTGCCGAAACTGATGATTCTCTTCCGCTTTTAAGAGCTTTGCCCGAAAGAACTCGCGGACTAGAGTATGAATCTTATAAAAGTTGCATTCTTCATCTATTGGTTGAATTAAATGCAAACTGTCTAACTGCCCCCTTGCCTCATTCAGTTCATCTTCCGTAATTTCGGCACTTACTCCAATCCCAGCCACCAACTCCCAAAAAACCACAACAGGTGCAAACAGCCCTAACAGCATCGCCACTCTCTTAGATCCAGTACTGATGTCATCCCAACTCAGTTGGATTGCTGCTTCTACACCACGATAGCCATATAACTTATTCTTGCGTTCCCTTGCAATCGAGTCATCGGCAAGAGTTAACCTTTCCTGTAACTTAGCAAACGTCAAAAAGCGATTTTTGCTCAGATATTCACCGACTAACTCTATGCCCAAGGGCAAATAACCCAGAGTTTTGCAAATCTCCTTGACCGTGACCAGTTCTTTATCTACCTTTGCCGCACCAACTATTTTTCTTAACAGTTCCAGTGCCTTCTCCTCTGACAACACATCCAGAGGCACAGACTCAAAACCCACATTCAATTCCCGTTCTCTCGTCGTTACCAATACCCGCACACGCGGATCGATGGGCATCGCCAGATCGGGAATGCTCTCCGCCTTCGGCACATCATCGAGAATTACCAATAACTTGCCAGACTCAGGCAACCAGTTTTGCCAACACCATGCCGCTTGTTCATCCAGACTAGCCGACTGCATCGCTTCGGGTAAGTCCAGATAAGGACTAGCCATCGTCACCACTGCCTGAGCCAATCCCATCTCCCGCAAAGACAACCAATACCGCGCCACATATTCCTGTTGATAGCGAGTCGCATATTGCAGCGCAAGCTCAGTCTTACCAACACCGCCCATCCCCTCCACCGCACAGACGATTACACCCTGTCCCTCTTGCAACTTTGCATGAATATCCACAAGTTCTTCCTCTCGCCCGACAAAGTTTTTGGAACCCTGCCGCACATTGCTAGGAATCTGCTTTTGCAAAGACTTCAGTAAGTCTCCTAAAGCCTCCTGCAAAACCTCCTGTAACGTTTCCCGATTCACATCATTTAGGTGAATACCAATATTGGCAATCCCACCCGTAACCAAAGTTTGAAAACCTTTCGCATTACCTTCATTGATTTGAATTAATTGGCGATCGCCTTGAATTGCCTGACCTAACTGAGAATTAGCAACAATACCCTGCTTCACCAGTCCCACCAACCGAGCGGCATCTGCATGAGGATGCTCTTGCAGGATTTCCGCCGTTAGCTGACATAGTTCAGTAATTAAATCTGACATGAGCGATCGCCTTTAACTTATGAGTTGTGACTAAGACTTTGGAGATTGCCCCTCCTGAATATGAATCTCCCCAATATAAGCCTTACCACCCTCAACCTTAGTCTGCCAACCTCTCGCATTATCAGAAACGTTCATCGTCATCGAACTGTTATCTTGAATCTTACCAGCTTGAATCGTCTGGGCAAGTAGTTTGAGTTCGTTAGCAAATGCTGGATCTGTAATCAGCTCTGTACCGAGCACTGTGCTAACCGTTTCAATAGCAGCGCGATCGCCCGACTCGACCTTTACCAAAGCCTCATCGACTGTCGGATGTTTCCCTGACAACTTGTTCTTAATTTTCTGCCATAGCTCAGGAATCTTCGCGATCGCATCAGTCGTAAATTTCTTAGCCAGCTCACCCGCACTCGACTCAACAAACTTTTGAACAGCCAAACCCACCAATGCCCCAGCAGTTAAAGGATCAGTCATAGCCTTCACTTTTTTCTCTAAATTGTCAGCAATAATAACACGACCTAAAAAGTCAGTACAGGATAAGCACTGGCTTTTTTGATGTCCCCTCAACCCCGAAGTCACCCGACTATATCAAAAGCTATTTGCGATCGCAGGATCTGCTTTATTCGCAATCACTGAAGTTTGTGGATCGTTAGATAGATCGGATCGAGCTATCAAAAATTATGCCAATGCTCCTGACACCACTTGAAAATATTGCCATCAGTCACTATCAAGATTTCTCTATTCAGGACTGAGAGACATCGCGATCGCACTTCCAGAAATGTGTGGATTGTAAAGTGCATCTCCGTCCTAGCGCAAGGTATAGGAATGCAAAGTTGTGATCGCCATCTTAAAACGAATAGGCTGAAATCCTTTGATTGTCCCTCAGCCCCGAAAGCATTCAATACTTTCGGGGCTGAGGGACGCAATGTACATGGCAAAATTCACCAGCGATCGCCTGTTTTTTATTTACATTGATTGGCAAAGCGATCGCAAAAATTGATGCGATTTTATTAATGAGTGAAAACTATGCTCTTAATATCCCCTAATCAATGGATTTCTAATTATTCTTTAAAAAAGAAAAAGAAAGAAAAAGATTAAAGAAGAATGGGTAAAAAGCATAAAATGTCATCGAAACATTTTTGAAACACGTCGTCTAAGCCATTTTTGGTTAAACAAGAACGAACTATCGAGATCATAGACGTTGGGCAAGCACTTATATAAAACGTTGTTCCAACAAAAATAATTAACAAGCCCTATCTCATGTTCCAGCCAAAGCCTCTGATCTTCAAGCATCTGCATGTTGTTAGATTGATCGCTTTGGCAAATCTGTAACGAGGTTACTTCTTCCAACCCATTGATAGCTTGCAAGTGTTTCCGAATTGTTTGCGGAGATCTCTCAAGAATAGATCCAATAAGTTTTTGGCTTGCGCCATACGGAGTGAATTCTGAAGTCACCAAGAGGAAATGTCCAACTTGACCCTTGATACTTGTAACGCCTGTGGATATTTCAGACGCAATATCAAAGATTTTGCCGACTTCGATCGCCTTGGGTAACTTCAACTCTTTAGCTAATTTGTCTGCAACAAACTTAGAATGCTTTTGCTTCATTGCGATCGTAAATCGAATTGTTTGCGATCGCAATGTATGGAATTTATTACTATCTAATTCGTAAATTGCTCCAAGTTTTTGAATTCCTAATTTAAGGCATAGTTTAGGAAGACTAATATATGCAGCTTTTACCAATAATCCAGAAATCTTTAAAACGCGAAATACGCCTAGCCGTCTGGCTTTGCGTAGATTGGTTTTAATAGTGGATATACTACGGTTTAAAGTCTTTGCCAATTTCGCAATATCAAACTCTACAATGCCTCTCCCAGACACATCAAACGATCGCGCCAACGAATACAACACCTTCACCAAATGAGGGTATTGAACGTTTTGCGCGATCGCGCCATATACTTTAATTGAGAGATGATACAAATTTAGAGTTCGATGATTATGTGATTTTCGATGTAGATAATAGTTCTCAAAAGGCGATAAGTACACCAATTAATCTGTCAATCATCAAAACATGGATACTTTCTATATCTAGAATACATGAGTTTGAATCAAGAAAAGCTGTAATTTACCAACTCTCTCTCATCAATATACTTTCCATATTATCTGTACTTATCTAATTTCACTCTTAACCATTCTTAAAATCTCCCTGTATAGCCTACTGAGGGAGACGATCACAATTTGAAGCAACAAAATTGTGAATAAGAATTCTCTATGATTTGGAGAATTTAAATAGTTTTAAGGCTCAGTACTGAAACTTCGGGAATTGCTGACCAGTTACCAGAGGGGATAAAGGCTGTTTTTATTCCATTGCTAAATGATTCCTCACTTGGGATACTGATTTAACCTCTGACATAGATTCATCGATGGATACAGACTATAATGTGCTGTTTTCTTTTTTATAAGTGAGCGCTAGAGCTTTCGGGGCTGAGGGACAAATCGAAATTTATACTTTTTTTGCATTAAGTTTGCATTAAAGTTTGAGTGGCAACCTAAATTGGCTTGATTACTTATACAATAACTGTCTAATTGGTTTTCAAGGCTCAAAAAGCCATAGGTTCTGACAAAATTTATACTCAAAATGTCAACCATTTTTGAGCATAAATCCTGATTAATATTTGAGATTAGATTTACTTCAAGTAATCAATATCTATCCATAGCTTCTAATACTTAAGACTATCTTTAAGCCAAGCGATCGCTTCTTGAGTTTAGGATTTCTCCTCAGCTTTGAGCCAAGGCATTAGTAATTTGGCTTTGAGCATTGCCAATAGCGATCGCGCTTTTCTCTCGCGACCAACTAACCCACTTTTTCTTTCCAAATTTTGAGATCGGAGCAAGTATTGTTATCTATGAATGGCGATCGCATTGCTGCTAACGATCTCTGCGTTGTACAAAGGCTTCTAGGTCACGTTAAGAGGGTTAAAAAGAATGGCAGCAAAACTTTATGATACAGATTTTTACGCTTGGACTTTGGAGCAATCTAATCTATTAAAGTCTGGAAAATGGCAGGAATTAGATATTGAAAATTTGGTAGAAGAAATTGAGTCTTTGGGGAAGCAACAACGTCAAGAATTGAGAAACCGTCTAGGAATCCTAATCGGACATCTTCTGAAATGGCAATATCAGCCAGACAATCGTAGCAAGAGTTGGAAGGCAAATATTATAGAGCAACGGGATAAATCATCAGAATCATTAAAGGAAAACCCTAGCCTGAAGCCATATTTACCCGAAGTGATTGCCTCGGCTTTTGTATCAAGTTTGGCATTAGTCGTGCGCGAAACCCCGTTAAATTACAAAGATCTACCTGCGGAATGCCCATTCACTATCGAACAGATTCTCGATCCGACTTTTCCTGATTTAAGCCATTTTTAAGCATCTAAAAGACAACTCTTATCTAGATAATTCTCTAACCAAGCGATCGCTTCTTCAGTTTGAGATCGCTCCTCAGCTTTAAGCCAAGGCATTAGTAATTTAGCTTTGAGCATTGCCAATTGTGATCGCGCCTTGCTTGGATCAGCATTGACAATCGCTTGAATTTTTTCAACGGTTGATGGATTTTGTCGTGGCAGCTCTTTGGGTTTGTAGCATTTTGAATTTTCGAGCATTGGTGGACTAGGGCAAGTTGACGCGATCGCAATTGCCTGATTAAAAGTCATGATTGGTTTGTATTCCTTTTTCTGTATGGGTTCTAAGCTTTCATTAGAGAATCTGGAGACTTCGGGCGAGGGGATGGGGTTAGATTGGTTAATTTTTTCTTCTTCTGATTCAGCTAAAAACACTTCATTAGTGGCTTTAACTGTAACAAGGCTCTCTGTAATGATTTTAAGCTCTGGGAAAGCTGTCTGATTTTCTGTTTTTTCTGCTTCTATTGGTTTGAAATTGTCGCTAGAAGTTGTGTTACAGCTTTTTACTAGGGGTTGCCATAGTTTCTTGATTTCGGGTTTGTATAGGGTGGTGGGGCTACACTTGGCGATCGCCCTAATTGCGGCGATCGCTTCTCGCACTTTACTAAAAACAAGATTGCTTAGTTGTTCGATGGCTTTGGTAATTCGCTCTATGGCTGTTGGTTGTTTTTCTTGGTGTTTTTTCTTGGTGCTGGTTTTGGTTGTGGGATTGTTTTGGTTGCTAGCTTGGCTACCATAGGGATAATGGGTAATCATTACGCTTTGGGCGGTATAAAGCGCTCTGCTTTCGATTTCTCTGGTGTGGTTGGAGTATTCGTAGAATCCTTGGCAGTTTTTGGCGGTGGTGGCGATCGCTTGGGCTAGTTCGTTGGTGTCGTCAATCCCATCAAATACTCGATGTTTGACGGCGATCTGATATAGCATTTCGTTGGTTTGTCCTTTGCCTGTCCAGCCGATCGCTATCCGCGCTTCAATGTTGGCTCTCCATTCTGTGCCTTTGCCCTGTGGTTGAGTTTGATAGGTTCTCGGTTTTGGGGCTTTGGCAATTGCGGTTTCTAGTAGTTCTAGATCTTGGGCGATCGCGGCTTGGTCCCATAGGTTTAGAAATGTTTCTAGGGTTTGACTGTGGGGCTGGAGGTCGTCGTTGAGGATATAACTACTTTCTTGCAGTGGTAATCTGTGTCCTTTGAATTGGGCGTTGAAGGCTTTGGGGTTGGGGAATTGTTCGATGGTCCCGTCTTTGATGGTTAGTTTGGCTTTTTCTAGGGCATGGCGTGTAGCACAGGCTAGTTTAAATGTATTGATGCTGTAGGGCAGGGGAAAGTATAGGTGCAGTCCTTGGGATGCTGATGATTGGATGGCGATATGGCGTACTAAGCCGATGCTTTCCATTGCGGCTCGGATTGCTGTTAGGGCTTGCTCGTTGTGTTGTGGGTGGTATTGGCTACCTGCATCGATGTCTAGCATTAAGTAGCTGGTTTCTTTGCCAAATCTTACGCCTATGATCTCGTTTGGCGATCGCCATTTTTCAATTAGGTCTCTGGGCGTTAGGGGATATTTGGTGTTGGTGGTCCATTGTCCGTCTCGATTAGTTAGCCATTCCCATCCGTGCGGAAATAGTGCTGCAAATTTTTGCTCGATCAGATCAGCGGGTAGTAGGGTCTTATATGAAGATTTACGGTTTGAATTGAGATCTTTTTGGAGGTAAGTCAATTTTTACCTCCTGCACGATTGCTAAATACTTTTTCCTTGCCATTTTGCTTGGGCAAGGCTTGAATTTTCAAATACATCTGGGTTGTCCTGATTGTAAGGGTTGTAGCGTTTTCAATCAGGAAACAGACAGATTTTTTAGATGTGTTCAATAATTATTTTTGCTGAATTTGAAAAAATTTCCAGCAAAAACTGTTGCCAAACTCATATCTTGCATTAAGATATAAGAAAGCATTGAACAAATCTTGCCTCTCTAAGCAATATCTGTCCGTTTCCGTTTATTTAATTGAATAGATACCTTCGGGTAGTCAAGAAGCTAGTGGTTCTCAGGCACTGGCTTTTTGCTTTTGAAGGGATACATTTTATCTGTGATCCTCCTTTGGATAAAAAACCTCAGAATAAGCATACATCGATCTATCGGATTTGTTAAAACAATCTCGATTTTTGACTGCTGTACCGATCTCCTCGCTGGTGCAGGTTGCTTTGATTGACTCACTCGTAGGTTTGGATGGGGTACGCCTGTTTCCGATTAAGCATTTCAATCATTAACCGAATATTTTCGGCTTGAGTTTTGTCTGTATCAGATTGGACTTTGACTGATTCAGCTTGGGCTTGGGCTGCAAGAGCTTGGGCTTGAGATGCGCTGGCATAGCGATCAGCAGTTAAGGCTTGCTGTTTAAATACTTCTTTGAATTCATGCAATTCATTTTTGATGTCTACAACGTCATTAACTACCACATCATTTCGGGTGTAAAGATGCTCAACTAGGCTGTTGAGATTGGTATTAGTGGCTCTAGTCTCTTCAATTAATGTCTGAACAGACTGAGTTAAAGCCAATAGAGCCGCCTCTAATCTTGGTGCATCTGTCATTTATTTATCTCCTTTGGCGCGATCGCCTAATCGACCATCTCGTTTTGCTTGATCTACAGCTTGTTGAGCTAAGGTTGCAAGCAAATTTGATGGGTTTCGATTTTCGACAACTCCTAACCTTGTTAAATCTTCAAATAGTTCTGGTTGAAGGTATGTGGCAATACGTTTCAGTGTTTTTGAAGGCACATCATTGTTTGCCCAAAAGCGATCGCCTAGCTCTGGAATATCTGAAGTATCAATTTCTTCATCGGGTATATTTTGAATTTCTTCAAGGCGATCGCGTGAGATGGTCATAGTATTTTCTCCTTTCTTGTTAGCTTTAAACCTTTGCCATCAAGGATTTAAGCAGATTGGTCTGTTTGCTTTCTGCTGCGTTAATTTGTTTTTCTAGCTCGTCGCAAAGGGTCATGAGTTGGTCGATTTTGGCAACAATGCGCTGTTGTTCGGCGAGGGGAGGTAAAGAGAATGGGAACATTTCGATTTCAGATAAATATAGACAGGGTTGAGCGCCACCACGTTTTCTCGTGTGTATAGAATCTTGCAGAAGACTAGAATCCATTGAATATTTTAGATATGAAGAATTGATTAATAATGGTTTTATTAAAGCTACGCTTCTAACTAATGCAAAAAAAGAGTCCTCTGGAATTAATGAGGTTCTTCCAATTGTGCCACCGACCGAAACAATCAAAAGGTCATTAAACTCTGGACAGCATCTTTCTCTTGATTTTAGATAATTTTCTTCAGAAATAAAATCACAGTTACCAAAATCTAAATAACCATTCCGCACGTTTTTTGCAGAAAGTAACCGATACCCTTCTGAAATTCTTGGTGGTGTTTGATGATCTCCATCAGTTATCTTTGAAGTAATATCCCCTAGTCTTACCCAGAAGTGTTGAATGATAGAAAAAAGCTAGAAAAACACGCTTCTAATTTGATAAATTAGAAGCGTCAAAACAAAAAATAATGTTAACAATGTTATCTAACTTCCCTAAGATTGTCAAACAACTACT
>NZ_JAYGIF010000036.1:0-11597 GCF_034931345.1 Pseudanabaena sp. CCNP1317
AGAACTAATCCTCCACCTGCCTGTGCTTCTATTGCCAAACGCGAAAAGTTAGATTTTCGTATCGAATTTGCTCGTATTACCATTGTCTCATCTTGAGACTCTCCTGAGTTTTCTGCACCACTAAGGTTTCACTAGTAGATTAATTAAGGGCGATCGAAACAGCGATGATTTGTTTGACGGAACGCGATGACATTTGTGGTGGCAAAATTCCGATTATTAAACATGAAAAGGATGACCAAATTTGGCATGGCTGGAATAGCTATGATGGCAACCCAGAGGAAGAACTTCCCATTTTTACGAATGAAGCTCTCAATGAGCGATTTTATGGTGATTTACAGGGCTTAAACAAAGCGGATACTGCGAAGAAGTATGGCGTTGAACAGGTTTATGCGTGGCGTAGATCCTACAACGTCCGACCACCAGGGGGAGAAAGTTTAGAAGATACCCAAAAGCGGGTGAATGCTTATTTCAGGAGCCGTATTCTGCCTCATCTTCTCCAAGGTGATAATGTCTTGATTACGGCTCATGGGAACTCTCTGCGATCAATCATGATGATGCTAGATCATCTCAGTCCATCGGAAGTAATAGGATTAGAACTAGCGACAGGTATACCGATCGCCTATGAACTTGATGTTACTGGAGAGGTGATCAGCAAAACAATCCTGAATGACTAGCGATCGCCTACATTCGCAAAGTATCCCTCCCTTTTCAGAAGTTTGTGAGAGTGTTGTGGAAGTTTTAAAGACATCATTCAAGTTATAAGCATTAAGTCTAAGGCGAAGCATCCTAGTGGCATAATAAGCTCACTATTCGACCTGACGGTAAACCCAAATTTTTTCTTGTGGTTTGTTTGATCGAAAATTTCTGTAAGCGATCGCGCAGTTTTGCGGGCGGCTCAACTTTATCAGTTGTGGAGGGGATAGGCAGACAATTTTGCGGTACAGGTTTAGGAGTATTATGCTGTATTTTGATAGATAAATATCAGTTATACCTAACCGATACGCTCGTTAAAGATATCTATTTTTAGACAAGTTTAAGCCAGCAAAAATAATTTCCTTTGTTGTTTAGTTCCGAGAAGTTATCGATGATCTCACAGACAAATAATTATTAAGAGATCGGAACATAACACGCTATTGGAGCGGATAATATTGAGAGATTTCTTTTAAGTTGAGAGGTGATATCGATTGCCTCTCAATTTAGCCATTATGTGTTTTGAGCAGACTTGTTGTAATCCCAAATGACAACTTTGGGTAAACATATTGTTCTATGCATAACAATAGAAGATACATGCATAATTGAGATGTGTAACTATTTTTAATCTATTGCCATGAGGTTGTTTGAGCTACCGAAAAGTCAAACCGTTCATTAGTGCAGTACGTCGATTCAGGACTTTCAGACTTTTAGTTGCACATCAAACCATGAGAGGAAACTGAAGATGAATAATACGACAACTACCAGTGGCAAATGCCCAGTAATACACGGCAGTGTTACGAAAACTAGCATGTCGAACATGGAATGGTGGCCCAAGGCACTTAATCTCGATATTTTAAGTCAGCACGATCGCAAGACTAACCCGATGGGAGCAGACTTCAACTATCGGGAAGAGGTCAAGAAACTTGACGTAGCCGCGCTCAAAAAAGACCTGCACGCACTGATGACGGACAGCCAAGACTGGTGGCCTGCGGACTGGGGACACTATGGTGGGCTGATGATCCGCATGACTTGGCACGCGGCGGGAACCTATCGTATTGCAGATGGTCGCGGCGGAGCGGGTACTGGTAATCAGCGTTTTGCACCCATCAACTCTTGGCCAGATAACACCAATCTCGATAAGGCACGCCGTCTGCTCTGGCCGATCAAAATGAAATATGGAAACAAGCTCAGTTGGGCAGATCTGATTACCTACGCAGGTACTATCGCCTATGAATCTATGGGACTAAAGACCTTCGGCTTTGCCTTTGGTCGAGAAGATATCTGGCATCCCGAAAAAGATATCTACTGGGGTTCGGAGAAGGAATGGCTTGCCCGCAGTAACAATCCCCACAGTCGCTATTCTGGCGAACGGGATCTTGAAAATCCTCTTGCTGCCGTGATGATGGGGCTAATCTACGTCAACCCCGAAGGCGTGGACGGCTATCCCGACCCACTCAAGACTGCCCATGATGTGCGTGTGACCTTTGCCCGTATGGCTATGAACGACGAAGAAACTGTCGCCCTCACTGCTGGTGGACACACAGTGGGCAAATGCCACGGTAATGGTGATGCTGCAATGCTCGGCGCGGAACCCGAAGCTGCCGATGTCGAAGAACAGGGCTTGGGTTGGATCAACAAGACCCAGCGCGGCATTGGTCGTAACACCGTGACCAGCGGCATTGAAGGCGCATGGACAACCTATCCCACCCGATGGGATAACGGCTATTTCCACATGCTGCTGAATTACGACTGGGAACTGAAGAAGAGTCCAGCAGGTGCTTGGCAATGGGAACCCGTCAACGTTAGAGAAGAAGACAAGCCCATTGATGTCGAAGACCCCACAATCCGCCGTAACCTAGTCATGACCGATGCCGACATGGCTATGAAGATGGATACTGCATATCGGAAGATCTCCGAACGGTTCTATAATGAACCAGAATATTTTGCTGAAGTCTTTGCACGGGCTTGGTTCAAGCTGACACATCGGGATATGGGTCCAAAGACTCGTTACATCGGTCCCGATTTGCCGCAAGAAGATCTGATCTGGCAAGATCCGATTCCTAAGGGGAATACCAACTATGATGTTCAGGTAGTAAAGGATAGAATTGCGGCTAGCGGTCTGAGCATCAGCGAAATGGTATGCACTGCATGGGACAGCGCCAGAACTTTCCGAGGTTCGGATAAGCGAGGGGGGGCTAATGGATCTCGTATCCGCTTAGCCCCGCAAAAGGGTTGGGCAGGCAACGAGCCTGCACGTCTAACCAAGGTACTGACATTACTCGAAAGCATTGCGGAGGATACTGGAGCCAGTGTCGCTGATGTTATCGTACTTGCAGGTAACGTCGGCATCGAGCAGGCGGCACAGGCTGCTGGCTTTGACATTATCGTTCCCTTCTGCTCTGGTCGTGGTGACGCGACGGACGAGATGACCGATACCGAATCGTTTGATGTGCTGGAACCTCTCCATGACGGCTATCGTAACTGGCTCAAGAAGGGCTATGCCGTCAGCGCCGAAGAGCTGATGCTCGATCGCACCCAACTGATGGGGTTAACTGCCCCTGAGATGACGGTGCTGGTTGGCGGTATGCGTGTGCTGGGTAGCAACTATGGCGGCACTAAGCACGGTGTGTTCACTGATCGCGAAGGCGTATTAACCAACGACTTCTTCGTGAATCTGACTGACATGAACTACACATGGAAGCCAGCTAGTAATAATCTGTATGAAATCCGCGATCGCAAAACAGATCAGATTAAATGGACGGCGACACGGGTAGATCTTGTCTTCGGCTCCAACTCGATCCTTCGTGCCTATGCCGAAGTCTACGCGCAGGATGACAACAAAGAAAAGTTCGTGCAGGACTTCGTGGCAGCTTGGGCGAAGGTGATGAACGCCGATCGCTTTGATCTTGCCTAACCGTCAAGACGCATCCCCACGATGCGATGATTGACATCGTGGGGATACACAGATTGATTCCTCTAGATACCCTAAGTAGTCATAATGCCGAAACCGATGCGATCGTTATGCGTTCTGCAAGTTATAACAAGTCAAAATAATGATTTATAAGTTTGGCGTATGGCGCTGCCCACTCCAAACAGGAATACCATCTTCGTTTCGTAAAACTAAAACGCGATCGCCTTTAGATACTTCGGCGACGATTAGGACAGATTCACTTCCCGTCGTCAGCTTAAATCCTTTTACCTCAATGCGATCGCCCACTTTGATTTGCAAACCCTGATTGTCTAGATACCAAGTTGGTGCTAGGCGAACTTCTCTAACTCCTATGTCTGTTTTTAATTGCAAATGCACTCCAGTAGACATGCGATGCATTGAAGTGATGGCATCTATAGCCACTACTTCTCCTACCACTGTTTCGTTGATACTGAAGCGATCTATCGATTGCATTTTTCTAGTTGGAGATTCAGATTGTCTCATTCTCCAGTGATTTCCACCCAGCCCAGTCATGGGTGACTGGGCAAATAAAGCGGGAGTCGAGGCTAGAAAAAACATGGCAACTAGGATAGTGAAAATGATAATTTTTTTCATAACAGCCTCCATTTGCACTAAGACCAATCATTGAACTGACAAAACAAAAATGTCGGATTAGGCTTTAGGGATTTGTCAGTGAACTGATTAATATGGCAATAGTTTCTTAGACCCGAATTAACGCTCGGTCGAGGATGCTAAATCCTCCTAAAATATCAGCCGAGATTCCTAAAAATAATATTAAGAGAGCAATTAGATGATTGGTAGACCATAAGAGATAGGCTGTTACAAATGCCAATGGAACCAATAGCAATATACCCAAAAATATCAACGGACATCTTATATCCTTCACGATCTCAACACCTCCTTTTGTTGGCGTTTTGATTAACGGGATTAAGACTAAAAAGATAAATTTTCTCTCCCTTTAGTCTTATTTCTATCCTAGCTCGATTTCAAAATATATAGGAGTAAGAATTGTCAAAATTTAGCAAAAATTCATACAGTGCTTTGGTGACTCAACAGAATAATTAATCCAAACCCGTTGGAGCAGACATATCTTGCTTCAACGGGTTTGGATTTTATTTCTTAGATTTGTCCTAGCCAAACATCAAAAGCTCTGGGCGAAAAATCATGACCATCCCAAAAAACACCATAAACAGCCCTGCTACTAACTTGAGTCTTCGTCCTTGGCTTTCTGTAAATCGCGATGATTCAAATGAGTAGATAAAGTTTCCTAAAATCAGCAATAACGGAATGATATAGATGATTGCGTAGAGTGCTGTCCAAGTAATATAACAAGACCAATTTGTCTGTGGTGAACTCGCGGCACAGTAGTTAATTAGAGTGGTCATATAGACAGCAGGTAAAATAGCTGTACATCCTAGCTCGACAAGATTTACGAAAATTGCTAATAATATCGTTCCACCCAATGCTGCTAAAAATTGCATTTGCCCTGCGGCTGAGTCTCTTAGACCACGAACGATTTTGCCCGCTTTTTGGCTAATGGTACGTTGTTGTTCTTCAGATAAGGATAGCGAAACCCCTTGTTTGAACCAAAAATAATCTTTGAGATTAATAATACCTGCGATCGCAATGCTGATTCCCAGCACTAACATAAAAAGTTTGCCATATTGTTCTAATAAAATAGAACCCAACCCGATCATCAGCATGATGAATAGAAAATACATCACCGCCGAAGTAATGATGAAAGTCCCACCAACAATGATCATGTCTCGCCTTTGCTTGGTGTAAGTGAGCAACGAGAGCAGAATAATTAAAACCGTAAAAGCACAAGGATTAAACCCATCTGCTAAGGAAATAGTTGCCACAAAAATCGGAAAAGGCAGACCTTGAGCAAACTGATTGATCGCCGTATCTGGAGTCAACCCAATGATTAAAAACAAGCTCATCAGAACAGTAGCGACTAATCCTCCCAACCAATAGCGTCTGCTCTGCTCTTGCTCTAATCGCTTTCTGAGGAAAGGGAAACTCGTCGCATAAACCAATGGTATCCCCATTGTCCACCAAGGGAATTGATATGCTGCACTTGTAGAGATAGCGATCGCTTTTGATAGTTGCACTTCATGACCAATCTCACTGGCGATCGCTTGGATAATTTGGTTGCGATAGCCAATATAACCAAAATAAACTGGATTGTATTCTAGAGAACCATCACTTTCGCTATAGCCAATAAAAGACTTGTTTCCCACGAACGTTCGAGGCACTGCTCCATTGGGAATATTATGCTTCTGTCTAAAATCCTTCCAAGTTTGTGGATCTTGATTAACTTCAATGAAGTGGACATCCACATCTTTGTTGTAAGTCTCAATCGTCTGCATTAAAGGCTTTTGGCGAAGGCAGTGGGGACAAGTTTCACTGTGAAAAAAGTAAACATCTAAAACTCCCACTCTTGCCTGTGCTGATGGCTGAAAAATCGTCAACATCACAAGACAAGCAAGAGCTAAAACAAGAATTTGCTTTTGCAGGTAATGAAGTATCATCATGCAAAGTGGACATCCTAAGGCTGCGTTAATGATTGTGTTGAAACTGCAAATTACAGCGCTTTATACTGCAAAAATTGCTAGATTACCAAGATAATGTCTGCGTGTTGTCCTTAAATAAAGCATTACCAGTAAGTTCTGGTGAACCTATCTTTGCGCCATCAATTAGGTCGGATTCCTTAACACCATATTTTTTCATGCACATAGGGCAGACGAGTACAACACCGCCTTGCTTTATGATTTCTGCTAGAGCGCTCTGTTGTTCTCTGTATATCCTCGCATTTGCCTTTGAACCCACAAGAACACCTTTGTCATTTAGAAAAATCGTAACTGGATGACCGCGTTCAAATTGGCTCTTGGAAAACTGAATCGCCATGGTGGTGCGATGTGGTTGGTCAGCAGTCATATTCACAAATAGAGGATCTCTTTCCCCTGCAATGGCAGGCATCCCAACGGCAGTGGCAGAAATCACAAACAGGGGAGCAACTAGATTTAGCAGTTTCATAATTTACCTAATTATTTTAAATGGAAATTCATTACTACAAATTGTGTTCAATCAAACCGCAAATTTTTTTCAGTATTTTGTGCAGCAATCTAAGTACAGGACAAAAAGCTTGAAATGCTCTCCCAGTAAGGATTTGGCTCAATAAGCCCGAAAGCTTTACTTAGTAACGATTTCAGGGGATTTTGGCGTTCTATTTTTGATTTTTTGTCCTGTACTTAGGCAGCAATACAAAATTTAAATTAACGATATTCAGCAATCAATTGAGACAACCGCGACATAGTTGCGGCGATGTTTTCATCCGTTTTGTGTTCCATGCCCATGGCAACCATAAGCAAGCCTAATTCCACTGAATCCTCTAAACTCATTACCAAATCTACCTCTTCTGTTGCTTCTAAAACATCATGCAGTTTAGCCGACTGTTTAATTGTTAAGTCAATGTAAATAGCAGAGGGACTTTCTTGCTCGTGGTCTTGAACTTCTTCTACCCGTGAAATACGAGTACAGTTTGCCGTAACACTGGTTAAGTTACTGATTACAGTGATATCACCAGTGTTAAGTTCTTGAGTGAAAAGTTTAGTTTTCATCAGTCAACCTCCTAGAATTATACTAATTCACGAAAGTGTGACAACAATTTTGTGAATTAAAAACAAAACCCATTGAGGGTTTTCAAAACTAAAAATGATTATTTTTAGTTTTGGTATTACGAGAATAGAGGGCATAACTTGTACTTTTGCACTCTATATTGTTGTATTTAGATAATTGTATTGTTATATAGTGAGGCAATATATCTTTAGACACAAATTGAAATACTTCAGTCAATACCTGAGTTCGTATTTTGGATGGTAATGTGAAACTATGGTTTCTACAATTAATTTGCTTTCCTTATCTGCTTCAGAACACCCATCACTAGGTGCGGGATTAGAGGATTTGCCACAACCAGATTTAGAGGCAGAGGCAGAATGCTGTAACTGGTTAAGGTTTCATCGACTTTGGGGACAGTTGCCCGATCGCACTCTGCAAGATATCGCGAGATCGCTGCATTTATTTAAAGTGGAAGCAGGCACGATTATCTATCAAACCAATCAACCTGCGATCGGACTGTATTTGATGAAATGGGGAGCCGTCGAAATTTACCGAACTTCATTAATTGGCAGATCCCAGATTCGTCCGCGCAGTGCAGGAGATCTATTTGGCTATGTGACCCTAATCGCCAAACTGAAGGAGGGTAAACATCAAACTCAGGCGATCGCTATTACTAACAGCGAAATCTGGTTTCTACCCCAAGCTAGATTTTGGCAATTGATGCAGCAACATCCTGAACTGGAACATCTCTTCAATACGCTCTTAGCCCAAGACCTCAATGCTTTTAGTACCCGCATCGCTAAAGAACAACAACGTATTCAAGGGTTGCAGTCCTACATTCAGAATGTTCCTAAAGATAAAACCATTATTGGTAACAGTAAGGCAACGCAAAAGTTAAGCGAACAAATCGATCATGCTGCCGCCACCCTGAAGCCCATCATTTTCCAAGGGCAAGCAGGAACTGGCAAAACTTTTCTGGCAGGGTTAATTCACGATCGCTCTGGTTTAGCGGCTCAGCCCTTTGTTGAGCTAGATTGTGCCAAGTTGCCGCGATCACTTGATGGCAGATTAGATACAGATTTATTGTTTGGGCGCATTGGTGCAAGGGAAGGAATTCTGGAATTATTGGAACGGGGAACGCTGTTATTGAATAATTGTCAGGTTTTGAGTGAAGGCGATCGCCTCAGATTAATCCATTACCTCAAAGCAGGGACAATCTTACCCAATCATGGCGTGAGTGTTTCTGGTAAGCTCGACCCTGAACCACCGACATCAATTCAATCTTGGGTGCGCCTAATCATGGCAGCTCCAGACAAAATTGATTTACCCGCAGACCTAGATATCATTTCGATCAAACTCTTTACCCTGCCACAGCGCAAAGCCGATATTCCCGATTTTGCCCGTTACTTTCTCTCTCAATTTTGCCAAGAACAGAATCGTCCATTATTGGAACTAGATCAATCGGAAATGCGGCGATTGATTAGCTATGATTACCCAGGGAATCTGGCGGAATTAGCCGAAATCTTGCACCGTGCGACGATCATGACCCCGATCGCTCAAGCAGTAATTTCTGAACAAGCGCTCTGGTCGGTGCAATCTTCTAAAAATGCCTTTCGTGTTGATCTACTCACCTACGCACCTTGGTTACGCCAAATCTTGCTTAGCCGATGGTATCCCGAAGGCATCTGGTATGTGATGATGGCATTCTTCGTCCCTATAACGATCGCAGGTTTCTTTGGTCCGCAAGCAAGGGATAGCAGCATCACCCTGAATCTATTTTGGGCTTGGTGGTGGCCTGGATATTTACTTCTGTTTGTGTTTATCGGTCGGCTTTGGTGTGCCGTTTGTCCCTTTATGATTACCGCCGAATGGATTAGGCGATTTTCTCTCTGGCTCTTCCCGCGACAGCAATTAACTTGGAATACCCAATGGCTAAACCGTTGGGGCGCTTGGTTCCTATTTGGCGGCTTCGTAGCAATCTATCTCTGGGAAAAATTATGGGACTTACCGCACCATGCGGCGCTTTCGGCTTGGTTATTATTGGCGATTACCGCAGGAGCCGTGATTTGCAGCCTCATTTATGAACGGCGGCTCTGGTGTCGCTATCTCTGTCCGATTGGCGGCATGAATGGAATGTTTGCCAAACTAGCGATGGTGGAAGTACGGGCAACTCAACAGGTTTGTGGCAGTCAATGCAGCACCTTTGGTTGTTACAAGGGCAGCGCCGCTACCGCCGTCACCTTTGCCGATGCTCTCCCCACGGAAGGGCAGGCTACGGAGGGTTGTCCTCTCTATTCCCATCCTGCTCAATTACAGGATAACCGCGACTGTATGCTCTGCATGACCTGCATGAAAGCCTGTCCCAATCGTTCTGTGCAGTTAAATTTACGATTCCCAACTTCTGATTTACTGGAAAATCATCAAGCCTTTAGTGCAGAAGTTGCCTTGCTGTTGCTGCTTTTGGGCGGTGTATTTATGCACCATAGCCACAGGATTCTCGATTGGTTAGGATTTGGTTATTTTCCAGTTGATGCTGACCATTTATTGCCGAGTACAGCGATCGCCCTAGCTTTATTAAGTATTCCTGCCCTATTGACCTATTTAGCCCATGCGATCGCCCGTAGGCTTGACCCTAAGCAACCCGAATATTTACGAGTGATCTATGCCTATCTGCCCCTCACCCTAGCGGTAAATCTAGCCCATTACATCCCTGCGGCAGTCACCGAAGCAGGGCGGTTCTTACCAGTTTTAGCGAGAACCTTAGGCTCCAGTGGTGAGCATCTATTCACCCTCACTTGGAGTTTAGAAGTTGCCCAATTTTTGCAAGGCGTGACTCTTCTTTCCGCCGTTATATTTAGCATCTATCCCCTATTACGAATCACAGGGCGATCGCTACTTAGCAATCTCCCCCATTTAGTTTTAATGCTAGGTTTCACCTTCTTTTTCTTTCAAGTAATGGTCTTTTAATCCCCATGAAAATCTATCACGATATTACACAAGTTATTGGACATACCCCCCTGCTCAGGCTGAATCACTTACCGCAGGAAATGGGTTGCGTTGCCGAAATCGTCTTAAAAATGGAAGGAATGAATCCTGCCAAATCCGTGAAGGATCGCATTGCCATTAGCATGATCACCGAAGCAGAGCAGGCTGGCTTAATTCAACCGCATCATTCCACAATTATTGAAGCCACTTCTGGGAATACAGGCATTGGCTTAGCGATGGTCTGTGCAGTCAAGGGCTATCGTTTGATCTTGACGATGCCAGACAATATGAGTGCGGAAAGACAAAAACTTTTGCAAGCCTATGGAGCCGAGGTAGTCTTGACTCCTGCGATCTCGGATATGCAAGGAGCGATCGCCCATGCTAACCAGTTATTAATGACGATTCCCCATGCTTTTTCACCACACCAATTCAGCAATCCCGCTAATCCCAAAATCCATTACCACACCACAGGTGTAGAGATATGGGAAGATACCGATGGCGCGATCGCGGCGCTAGTAGTGGGCGTTGGCACAGGCGGCACACTCACGGGGGCAGGTTGCTATCTCAAACAAAAAAATCCCCAAATTCAGATAATCGCGGTAGAACCATCAACTAGTGCTGTCCTAAGCGGTCAACCCGCCCATCCCCATAATATTCAAGGTATTGGCGCAGGTTTTATTCCCGATGTTTTGCGCGTCGATTTAATTGATGAAATTGCGATCGTCACGGAATCCGAAGCCTATGAGATAGGAAAACAGTTAGCCCAAAAGGAAGGAATCTTGAGCGGTATTTCCACAGGCGCGGTGGTTTATGCAGGTTTACAAATAGGAAGGCGATCTCAATATCAAAATCAACGTATTGTGATTGTTCAGCCCAGTGCAGGGGAGCGTTATCTGAGTACTGCTATGTGGAATGATGTCCATTAATCCTTAGCGATCGCCCCACCAGCTTTTTCCCAACCTGAGAGGCTAGGCGGTAAATCTCACAAATAGGAGTAAATACAGGATAACCATGTATCCTGTATTTACCCCAAGTTTACCTATGCTTAGTAATAGAACTACGTTGCATAGTACGCCACATCACGATTCCTGTAAAAAGCAATATAAACAAACCGAGAGCAGTCAGGAATGGGTAAACAATTTCTAGATTAATTACACCGAAATCTCCCTTATGCCAATCTAAAATCCATTTAGAACTCTTTTCTCTGCCTTTGCCTGCTAAATCTAAGTACAGGACAAAAATTTAATGGAGTTGAAGAAAGCCTCGGAATTGAGATGGATGTCAAAGATGATATGACGCAGAAAATCAAAACCAAGACGAAAAATGCTTTTAGGTAAGCGACCGTGCT
>NZ_JAYGIF010000037.1:0-9654 GCF_034931345.1 Pseudanabaena sp. CCNP1317
GATCGATGCCCCGACGAATGGGAATATTATGCTTTTCAAGGATTTTGTTGAGGGTTCTGGCGGCGACATTTAATTTTTGGACGATCGCTGACCTCGTTAGTCCTGATTGGTATAAGGCGATCGCCTGTTGCTCCATCGACATTCTCGTATGGCTAGCGCGTGAGTGGCGCGGTCTAAATTCTTTAAAACCTGCGGCGACCATTGCGTTGTATACGGTGGAGACTGATGTTTTGCATTGTTTAGCGATGTCTCGGATCGGATAGTTCGCTTCGGTATACAGTCGGATATATTCAGCCACTTGTGGTGAAATGCTTGAACTTTTTTGATTATCTAGATTTTGATTGTTCATTTGGTAATCCTTACAAAGTTGATAGAATCATTAAATTAGAGTTGATAGAATTATTAAATTAGAATAGAACATAAAACGGAATTTGGATATTACTTTTCAATATTCTATCCTAAATGTGGCTTTCAATAAATTTATAAACTCACTGTAAAATAGAACTTACTGTGATCTTGAGATAATAGAATGGAACAATCAGTTAAATGAGATAAAAGGAATCCATTAAAAATTTATTTTTAATTTGGATGTCAGCCAGTTACACCTGCTTTGGTTAAGTTAGGATTAAGCGCAAATATTAAGGATAATTTAAGATGAGTTTACAATTATAAGCTCTTTGCTATTTTTGGGGATTGTGCCAAAGAATCTAAGAGCCACGCGCAAACTTTCTTTGGGGGACTACTAGACTTAATAGCATTTACAATTTAGAGTATATGTAAACAAATGTTTAAATTTAGACTCTTAGTTTAAACAAATGAGTAAAATTCCAGTACTAGAGTATTTAAGCTCAATATGACAAATGGTTTTACAAGGCAAGAAGCTATTGACCTAACAGGGATTGACTCTGGTAGGCTCAGTTACCTTGACCGTACCAAGCTAGTTGTGCCTTTGAAGTTTGGTAATCCCAAACATCCAAAAGTCGTTTATAGCTGGCAACAAGTGCTTGAGATCAAAACTATTGAGAGACTCAGAGAAAATCTGACACTTCAGGAGATTCGCAAAGTACTTGTTTTTCTAAAAGAACATGATTATGAGCCTTCCTTTTTTGCACACAAACTTGTCTTAGTAAATTCACAATTGTATTTAGTTGAAGATCTGAGACATTTTGGTTTGACTGTATTGGAAGCTTCAGGAGTGAATAAAGGGCAAGTTGTGATTCATGAAGTTGGTGCGATCGGCGACATTATTACTGAATTATTCAGGGAGGCTGAAAAGCATCATGTACTTGATTTTGAGAAACGTGCAGGGCTTGCATTAGCAAGTTGAGAATTCCTATGACTATCCAAGCGCTGTTTAATGAAGCTTTAGATATAACTCAACGTATTTGGATGGATCTTTATCAGATCGAACCAATGCGGAATATTCCTATGCCAGAAATTGATGCTAAAGGAATAGTAAAAATTGATGCTTTATGGACAGATGGTGGTTTACGTCCTAATGCTAATATTCTTGCTTTCTTTGTTCAGCCTGTCTCTAATGAAAATGATCTAGATCGATGGAGACGCAGACTGGAAGAATGGCCAGTTCGGGGAGGTTTACTGGTTGGTTCCGATCATCTACATCTTGTAACACCTTCTGATTCTTCTAAAAGGTTAGATGAAAAAATTTTAGATCTTAATGCTTGGCGCGAAACTCTGGTTTCGCCTAAGCCTCATCTTTTTACGCCAAAAGCTCTTTCACAGTTTCGTCAAGGGCAGTTATCATTTTCAGATTTAGAAGAAACTATTTCTGAAAGGAGTTTTACATTCTTGTTACGTCAACAGGAACGGATTGATAAAGCATTCCAAAAAGCTATTGAAGAAGCATTAAAAAAAGTTAAGTCTTCTCAAGGTCTAGGCTCATCAAGGAATGAGATTCAAGGTCACGTTATTCGAGTAGCGATCGCTTATTTAGCAGCAAGAATTTTACAGGACAAAGGTTTTTTCGGATCTGCTGAATTATCTCAAACAAACGATCCCTTAGATTTACTTAATCTTATGGTGACTCGTACCAATGGCTTTTTTAAGCGAGCTTTAGAGTCTGCTCAATTTACTAACGAAGTAATTCGACAACAACTTGCTCTGTATATGGGGCAATCTGTTAGTTTTGCTTTAACTAATCATCGTGATGTGGGCAGTTTATACGAAAAAGCAATTATAGAATTACCTGACGACTTAAACGGAAATAATTGGGGTGATTTGAATCGGCATTATACGCCGATCAAAGTCGCCGAAAAAATGCTTGAGTTATTGCCATTAGAACGTATTCGTCCAGAAGAACGTTTTATTTTCGATCCTGCGGCTGGTTCGGGAAGTTTGCTTTTAGCAGCTACTGCTCGGCTTGCTCAAATGTCTGACATTCCTACTGATGAACAATCACGAAGGGATTATTTGGCTAATCATGTTATCGGTAACGATTTAGATAGAGATGTCAATTTAATCACTCAACTTCGCTATTTTCTAGCTAGGGAATCTACTGGTATTTCTGATTTTCTACCATCTCCAAAGTTTTATGGTGAAGATTACGAATCATTAAGTAAGGAGAATATTATACAAAAAATTGGCAATAAGCCTCGTATTCTGATTGCTAATCCTCCTTTTGAGATAAGAGGAGACAAGCAATTAGCCTTTGAGTTTATCAAACAATCTATCAATTGGCTAGATGATGGTTCTCAATTTTCATTCATTTTACCAAGCTCTTTTATCCCAGGTAAAAAATATGGTATATCAGATATTCGTAAGACTTTATCTAGTAAATGTAACCTATTTGAGATTTGGCAACTACCTGTTGGAACTATTGGAGTTAGTGCTAGACAAGACACTTGCGTAGTCTCTGGTTCTGTGGGTGAGCCTAAAAAATATTATTCTATTTCAAGAAAAGTTATTTCTAGCGCTGAAATTCCTGAGATCCTTGATGGTGGATACTTAGGAACTTCATGGATTTCAACAATCAATCCTAATGGGGATTGGAATGAGGTTACAGAGCCTAAAATCAATCTATCTATTCCAACTATCCAATTATCATCCCTATTCTTTATTTTTACTGGTGTTTTACATCGTAAGGGACATCCTCCTGTTGAATATCCGCCAAGTGACAGACCATATAAACCAACATGGCGGATGAGATGGGGCAAAGAAGGTTCTTTTTGGGCTGATCCAGAAAGGGTTGATCCTTTGATGCAATGGGTCATATATGACTCAATTGATCTGGAAAGCAAAAGAGAACGGTGTGAAAGCCTATTTGCCAAATCTAAAATCCTTGTAGGTCGCATAGCAAATATTTCATCTAAAAACAATAAACCTCTCCCTGTCCAGCTTGATACCACAGGACTTTGCCCTAACAATAGTATTTGGTGCATCTTGCCTATTCAAGAAGCTAACATGACGAACAAGGAATATAAACCAGAAGAACCGCCTACAAATTGGGGGGACTTAAGCTTTGAAGAACAAAGATTATGGTTGCTTGGGATTCTTTCATCAGATTTAGCAGTAAAACTATCAATGATTGGTCGTGGAACTATTAATTTAACAGAAGATATTCTCCTTCAATTTCCACTTCCTCTATTAGTTGATCGGCAGATTATTGATATTACGAGTCAAATGGTTAAGCGAGATCAAAATCGTGAAACTATTCCCAATCGCGATCCTCTAAGAGAACAATTGAATGGTCTAGTAAAGAAATCCTATGGAAATCCCACTTGGATTGAACGCCAGCGTACAGGTAAATCCCCAGAATTAAAAGCTTGGAAGTTAGAACAAGAAATCAAAAAGACAAAACAAGAAATCAAAAAGACAAAAACTGCTATTGGTCAAGTCTTAGAAATTTCTGAGGACAAGAGCCAAGTTCTTATGTATATCAGTAGACTCATGGATGATGATAATACTGAAGGCGAATGGATTCCTTTACCTCAAGAGTTACCAGCGTGGGCATTGGACGGTACTGCCTTTGAGGTGCAGTTAAGTCATGATGTGAAAACATTTGCACAACTTAGAGAACGTCCTTGGGCTTTAAGAAAGTTTTGCCATACTCCACGTCCTTATCTCACTGATGACGAGTTAGATGAGTTTTTAAGGATTCCTGATTTGGAGGTTTTATCGTGACTTGTCAAATCACTTTTCTGCCTGTTGGTAATGCAGATAGTATTGTAATCCAAACTGAGAACTCAACAATAATCGTTGACCTTGGCAAACTAGATATATTAGAAGATTGGCTGCGAAAATACGAAATATCTAGGATAGATAGAATTTACATTACTCATGATCATCGAGATCATTTCCCATCACTGATTAAATTGGTAGAGTTTCTCGATACTTGGCTTGGTGATGTAAATATCGTAAAGAAGATACATTTTCCTTGTAAAGCCCTTGAAGTTGCTTGGAAGAAAGTTAAATCTGATAGAGTGAAGAATAAGATTCTTGAGAATGCATTAGTTCGTATTGCAGAATGGAGTAAAAAAAGAGTTGTAATACATTCTCCAATTTTTCGTGATGAAGAACCGTACTCCGAAGGATTGCTAAAAATAGCGGCTTTGCATCCAAGTGAAGAATTTGCTAGTAGACACTTTGCTTCAAGTGCAAGCAAATTAAACGAAGTTTCTACCGTCTTACAAGTTACCTATGGCGAATTTTCTGCACAACTTCTTGCCGATATTGAAGGGGCAGGACTTGCGGAATTACTCAGCTTTTTAAAGACAAACTCAGAAAGTGACGATTTTACAGCGCACGTTGTCAAAATACCTCATCATGGAGCCTACCCTAAAAATGGTGATGAATTGAAAGAGTTGTTGGCTTTGATTGATGCAGAGCTAGCTGTTTTGTCTGTAGGTAGTAAGAATACTTATGGTCATGTGGAACCTGAGCTTTTTAAGTCTTTAATTGGTTTGAAGGACAACAAAGATAAGCGTCTTTGGAAATTCATCTGCACAGAAGTTACACGCACTTGTGTATATTCAGCAAGCGATCGATCAACAATGGAAAAATCAGGATTGTCCTCATCTGAAGCCGACAAATGTGCAGGAGAAATCACGATTGTTGCGGAGACATCAGGTACATGGAAATTGAAAACGGAGATTGATCCTCACAAAACTCAAGTGGCAAGTTTCAAATGTGCAGCCTGTGAGGGACGTGGTGATTTTGGATAATTATAATTAGCAAATCCTGATTTTTGCGCGATCGCTACCAACCCTTCCCGTCTCGCTCTGACAAATGTGCCATTTCCTGCGTAAACGTACTCGTACATTGATGTCGGCGCGATTTCAGGCAGATGCTGATTCGTGGCGATGATGTGCTGAATCAGTCCCGCACTATAGGTAATCGGCAATACTGTGTTTGCGGTAACTGAGTGTTTTTGAACGTGTTCTAATAATTTCATTGGTTTATAATCATATTGATCGCTACCTTCACCGAGGAGCCACATTGGACAAGATCGGCGATTGGATAGCGGTTGGATTTCTGGAGTTGTAATAGCTTCAAACGAATATCTTGTGGATGGGAAGTTGATTTATCATTCACAAGATGATTGCTGAACGGTGCATTCATAAACATTTGCCATGCTTGAGCTAGTTTCTCTATTCCTTCTAATTGACTAGAAAAGCTATTTTCATTACCCATACAGATTCTGCCATCACCGTAGATATTCGGTAATGGCACATGGTAAATAGGAGCCTCTGCATTGAAGATTTTGAAGTTAGTTGCCCAAACATAACAACTATCACCGCAGAGCATAAACACTAAACCCATCATCGGGATGGTCAAAGCGATCGGCTCTCCGTCCTCAGTCAAATTTGTGAAGGTAAATGTCCGTCTTGCAGGTGGTATAAACTGCACGAACCATTGTCCTTGCTTACAGATACCCAATCGCTGTACGCCACTGGGTATCCATCCTGAGTCAATTTGTTCATGTTGAAATGCGGCTCTGACAGTTTCGGGTGATAGAAATTTATAGGTTTCTTTTCCTGCATCTCGATATTGAAAGCAGTAATGTCCTCCTTTCAGAAATAGCAGTTTTGCATCTGCTTCTATGAGTGGATACCCATCAGGATTGAGGGCATCTTGCATCGGATTTATGGTTAACATGGTTTCCTCCTTATCCCGCTAATGCATTGATGGGGTGGTGAAAATGTAGTTGGGGAATGGGTTCTTTACACCTGTTCCACAGCCTCACTACTTTGACGCAGTTTTGGGAGTCCTGATCCAGCCATTCGATAAATTCTCTATATTCCTTCATGATTGTCTGAGCGTCTGTATATGCTTCTCTCAGTATGTCAATCACCTCTATCGTCCAATTAGCATCGGTGATTTCGCTTTCGTAGGTCATATCCAGCCAGATATTATCCGTTGACTGGGTTAGCATCTCCATCGCCAGTGGCAATCGAGAGATCATTCCCCTCGCCTTTTTTGCCTCTTGACGTAGAAGCACATCGGATATGTAATCTACGACTGGGGGTAATTCTTTGCCCAGTTCGCTTTCTACGCCATCCCATACTTCACTACTGATGTCATGAATTAGGCACATCAGAAATTTCTCGGTTGCACCTAATCCTTCAAATTCGTCGTAGTACCATGAAGTACCAATTGGGTCTATTGGTATATAGGCTGTACGTTCCAAATCTGTCATTACTAAGGGTAAAGGAAAGAACTGCTCGTCCACTAAAGTCAGAAATTCGATTTCTTTCTCGCTATAGTCTTCGGGTTTTGCAAAGGCTAGGCTGGCTGTGGTTTGCTGATATTTCTCTGGATAGTAATGCTGATATAGTCTCAACATATTTGCACGTAGCTGCATGGATTCAAGGTAATCGGCGGCTCTTTCAGATGTGTGGGAACACATCCACTGAAATTTGGCGTTGTCCATTCTAGAATCCTCTGATTACCGCAGGGGCGGCGATCGGGTGCGCTTTTTTTAAGTTGTCTAGCGATCGCTGCAATAAACAACTATTTTGCCTAGATAAAATTGTTGCTTCAGTAAAGTTTTCTAGCTCAATTTCACCGATTTCGATTAGTTGCTGTCCTTGCCGCTCATGCTGATCGATCTCCCATAGTATTTCTAGCAAGGGATTGATAAATTCACTGGCTGTAATCAAACTGGTCAGGACTAGCTCGGACATGCTTAGCCCTTTGGTCCTGCTTGTTTACAGATATCCACGAGGACATCTCCATTCGATTGAACTGTTCGCCGAATTTGTGAGTTTTTGATTCCTTCAAAATACTGACTGAGCGTAGCCTTGATTTGCTCGTCACTGCTACCAATTTCAGGTGGCACTGGAATCGTTTGTCCTTCAACTTTGATGCTGTAGTTAGGTGTAGTGATTGTATTCATAGTTGTAAAGTTTGTTGTAGAGCTTTAGAAGATGGATCTGTTTTTCTTGGCAAGATGGAAAATTCGGGCTTTGCAGGTAGTTTGTGTTCTTCCTCATCTGATGTATCGGGTTGAATTGGACAGGCTAGGTCACTCTCAGCATAGGCTCGGATGATTTCTGCTAGTGGCTCTGGGATCGGCGTAAGCCCTGATAAGGCGATCGTGCGGATTAGTGGTCTTCCCAAGTCTCGGCAAATGGAAATAATCACCAGCCGTTCTGGTGATTGTTCGATTTCAGGTAAAATTTCAATGCATAACCGCAGTCGGCTTTGATCTAGGTCTATTGCTTCGTTGGTCATGATTTTCACGCTGTTTAACTTATACGCTTTTACACAAGCACTGGCGCTAGCCTATTTGTTCTAAAAATTCACAGTGTCGGACTTCCCTATTGTAAAAAAAAGTAAAACCCTCACAGTGAGGATTTTACTTTTTACTTAGGCTGCATTTTCCATCCGTCGTGGTTGGGATTTGATGCCAACGGGGATAGGACTGTGCGAAGGGAAAACTCGCAGACGATCTTCTGTAAACACCCGAAACTTCGCTGTATGATTCTTGCCGCTATTATTCGCAACCAGATAAACTCTTGCGTCAACGATCGCTTCAATTGTCGCATCGGGCATTTCTGGTCGTGGATATAATGGGAACTCAGCGCTGCGCTCCTGTAAGAATAATTCCACAAGACTCGTAAACTTTTGCTTAGCTTGGAGAATGTCGATACCAACAATCAGCTTGGCTCTAGACCATGTTACAAATGCTTGTTGCTCCACGCTGTCGCTGCTCTTGGGTTTGCAACTCCATTGAGCACCATGCTTCGATACTCGTGGCAATAGTAAACATTGATAGCCTTTATGTGAGTAAATCATCGTAACCTTCTTTTCATCTAGTTGGGCATGAACTTCAAGCGATAGCGATAAAAAAAGAACAAACATTCGCTTGCGGCAAATATTTGTTTTTTTTCAGAGTAGTTGTTTCAGAGAGAGGATTAGCAAGGTAAATTCTCTCTGAAACAGTTAGCTAAAAATCATCATCGTATGCAGCAGTTGGCTCATATTCTTCATCAGCAGCATCGGCAATCTTTCGCTCAACATCAATAAAGTTAAGAGATTGGGCGCTGATGACAGTACGTGCATGATGCTTCTTATCTTTCTTGGATTGATATTCTTCTGGTTGGGATAGTACTCCCACTACTTCCACAAAACGTCCTGACTGAGCACGTTCTTCGGCATACTGGGCTGTACCATTCCAGCATACGACTTTCACCCAAAGTGGCTCTTGGTTGATCCAATTACCATCTTTATCTCTGCGAGGTTTGGGTTGTACAGCAAGGCTAAAGTCCAATACATCCTTACCGCTAGTTCTAGTTTGACGTACTGCGGAGACGTTACCAATATAGCCAGAGAGAACTACGGAATTTGTTGAATTACACATCGATTTATACCTGTTTAGGAATCACTTCATGAGCTTCTACGCGATAGCGTTTCCGTTCCCATAAATGCCATAACTCTCTAGAAATTATTTACTAGAGAGTTATGGTTGGCTTTAAATCTAGAATTCAAGCTGAGTGTTAATATCACTGGCAATCAGGGAATATTGTCCTGGGTGTCTAGACGATGAGATGTCGATCAAGTTTTGAGCAAGTTCAACTGCATATCCTTTTACGCCCAGCCATTCACGCATTAAGGCTTCGCACACTTCCTTAATTTGCAATGCGGTCATGTTTTCACTGTTAAATTTGGGCTTTTGTCCAGTGGCATCGGCTCCATACAAGTCGATGCTTGCTTCAATCACTTTGCCCGTTGGTTGTTGGGTCACAGCTAAAAGTGCTTTAAATGCTGCTTTGGCTGGGTTATCTTGTCTGCTGATCGCGGGTTGAGCGGATGGTTGAACATTAGGACTAGGAATATGAGCCTCAATGACTGTGGCGACATGACCATTAGTACTGGCGATCGCGGCGATATGACCGTTGGTACTAGCGATCGCGGCGACGTGACCGTTGGTACTAGCAATTGGGGCAACATTGTCGTTGCTGGCAACTGCGGCGATCGCATAGGCAGGTTGCTCCTGTACTGCATATAGTACTGGTACAACATTAGGTATGACTATATCCCTTGGGGCAACCGTCGCAGCTTGGCTAGGGGATGATGTGTCATTCAACCAATTCTGAACAATCTCTGCAAATTTCTTGCCTGGCTTGGGATAGATGCCACTGCTGATTTCAGGACATCTACTTTTAGAGATCATTAGGGTATTCTGGTCGTCCA
>NZ_JAYGIF010000038.1:0-2888 GCF_034931345.1 Pseudanabaena sp. CCNP1317
GCCAATCAGCAATTTCATTGAGACGGATTTTGTCGCCATTGCCGAAGATGATGAAGGACTGATCGGGAGAGCCAACATTAAATTCGGCATGGGTGGCAAGGTGGAGAATATTATGGTTTTTAAATTTAGACTCGATCGCTTTACGACTAAATTGTTCTTCGATGAGGGTGACTGAGTTTTGGAAAGAGTTGGCGATCGCTTGGACTTCTCTGACGGTTGCGGGTAAGGCTATTTGTCCAAACTTGCGATCGCCTGCTTTACCGCCAAAGGCTCCTGCGAGGATGTTGGGTGCGTTTTTGGGTGGTGGGGTAAAGTCGGAGAGGGTATAGGCGATGAGGTTGCTAATCTGGTATTTCTCAACTAACAATTGTTTACCGTCATAGAGTGCGGCGATGGGAATGTAGCGCAGTTGTCCATCGGGTGCATAGAGAATCGTTTTGGTGTTGAATTGAACGAGTTCGGCTTCGATGGGTTTAATCAGGAGGTTATAGAGTTGGATTGATGGCTCTCTAAAGTCTTCAGAACTCGGATCAAGGAGTCCTACTCTATAGTCACTAATTAAGGTTTCTAGTTGGTCTTGGGAGATTTTGGTGGTGCGGCGGATGGGGAGGTTGTTGGGGGCAAAGAGGATGATTTCGAGGCGATCGCCTAGGATGAATGGATAGAGTAATACGGTTCCTTGTGGGATCTGGTTGAGATAGTCGGGAACTTTGTTGATTTCGGTTTTGGGAAGTTGTTGGATTTGATTGGCAAGTTGATTGTTGATGTCTTTGCTATTGTCAGGGCTAATAGCTAACAGCTTATCGCTAAGAGCTTTTTCTGGTGCTAATAGTCTGACTCCTTGTGCGGATCTGTCGCTGCCTTTGATGTTTTTGAGATAGTCTTCGAGTTCTTGGACTTTGAGGAGGTCGAGGACTTGCAGGGCTTCGATGATGCGGTTTTGTTGGAGGAGGGTGTCTGCGAGGTCGCGATAAGTTTTTTCGACAGTGGCTAAATAGGATTGTTGGAGGTCTTTGTCGAGTTTTTTGATGTCTTTGCGGATGGATTCACTGATATTAATCGATTGTTTATAAAAGAGAATGGCAAGTTCGGGACGTTTGGCTCTGGATAATATACCTCCCAGATTTGCGAGAGCAAGACGTTCAAAACTTCTATCTCTAGTTTCTCTAGCAATGGTCAAGGCTTGCTGCAAAGAAATTATTACTTCTCTATCTCGATTTAGTTTCCCGTAGGAAACAGCTAAATTATTAAGCCCATACATTTCACCCCGTCGATCTTTGAGTTCCCTTGCGATCGCTAATCTTTGTAACTGAACCTCAATCGCCTTGCCGTATTTGCCGAGAGAATTGTAAGTACCTCCCAGACTTCCGAGCGATTGTCCCTCACTCATACGATTTCTAACTTCCCTTGAGATTGCTAAGCTTAGCAAATGAAACTCAATCGCTTTGTCATATTTGCCGAGATCAGAGTAAGCATTTCCCAAATTGCCGAGGGACTGTCCCTCACCCCTGCGATCTTTGATTTCTCTTGAGATTGCTAAGCTTAGCAACTGAAACTCAATCGCTTTGTCATATTTGCCGAGATTTCGGTAAACAATTCCCAGATTCCTTAGCGCAATTCCTTCTATATCTCTATTTTTGATTTCCCTTGATAAAGATAACTGTTGCAAATGAAACTCAATTGCTTTGTCATATTTGCCGAGAGCATAGTAAGCATTTCCCAGATTTCCGAGGGACTGTCCCTCACTTATTCGATCTTTGATCTCTCTTGCTATTTCTAAGCTTTGCAAATGGGACTCAATCGCCTTGTCATATTTGCCGAGTGAATAGTAAGCCCGACCTAGACTTCCCAGCGTTTGTTCCTCAAGCTGTCGATTTTTGAGTTCTCGTGTGATGTCCAATCTTTTCAAGTAGTATTCAATCGCTTTCTCATATTTATCGAGAGAATTGTAATTGCTACCTAAGTTTTGTAGTGCTGTCGCCTCACCTCGTCGATCTTTGAGTTCCCGCGCGACATCTAATCTTTGCAGTTGATATTCAATTGCTTTGTCATATTTGCCAAGATCGCTGTAAACAAGTCCCAGAACCCCCAAAGCCTTTCCTTCACCTTGTCGATATTTGATCTCGCGATAGATTCGTAAAGCTTGCTCTAATACTAATAAGGATTCTTGATATTGCTTACCTTGATATAATCGAATCCCTTGACTAAAGAACTGATCTGCTTCTACTTGACGATCGCCTGTTGCCTGAGTCACCAGACTTGATCGCACCTCAGTCCCAAAAACAATCTCTGGAAAATTTACAACAGCCACCAACAAAGGACAAACAATCAGAGAAATAGCCGACAACGACAGTCCGTAGCGAGAGCGTAGATTCATAGCCATATCACTGATTTGCGTGTTTAGGATTATACATACATATCCAAGTGATCCGACCATATGCAGTTTTCAAGGAAGAAGGAAAAATCATCGTAGGGGTGAAGCATTACCGCCATCATTTATGCATATCACCACAACCTCCAAACGGTAATGCGATCGCCCAAACCTCATAACGCAGAGACAAGCGATCGGCGAGAGCCAACAATCTTGAGATCCCCGACTTTTTCTGCTCAAGCTGAAGGGATTTGCAAATTCACAAAAAAAGTCGGGGATCTGTCTGTGTGATGCAAAATCAGCTTAGGGGCGTAGCATTATCGCTACCATTTACGCATATATCGCGATCGCTAAACGGTAATGCTACGCCTAAACCTCACAACGCAGAGTCAAGCGATCGGCGAGAGCCAACAATCTTGAGATCCCCGACTTTTTCTGCTCAAGCTGAAGGGATTTGCAAATTCACAAAAAAAGTCGGGGATCTGTCTGTGTGATGCAAAATCAGCTTAGGGGCGTA
>NZ_JAYGIF010000038.1:2988-3267 GCF_034931345.1 Pseudanabaena sp. CCNP1317
GCATTATCGCTACCATTTACGCATATCAATGCGATCGCTAAACGGTAATGCGATCGCCCAAACCTCACAACGCAGAGACAAGCGATCGGCGAGAGCAAAGAGGGTTTAGCATTTTTGGCGATCGAGATTTTTTGTGAGGAGTTTGAATATTGTGGCGCAAATGCTAAACCCCTTGTATCTAGGAAGAAAAGTAAAGGATAAAATCTTTACTCAAATCCGAAAAAGCAAAAGCAGAGATAAACTCGTTCAACCCCTAGGGACACCAAGCCCGTAATGTAG
>NZ_JAYGIF010000039.1:0-3246 GCF_034931345.1 Pseudanabaena sp. CCNP1317
CTGAAATGAGTAAGTCATAGGTAATTTTCCTTATATGTAAATATCAATGGATTTCTTCTAGAGAGCCTCGCTAGAGGACTGATGAAAGTCTCTATGCGTGACTTTCTAGAATTAGTTAGATCGTGAATAGGATGTCTATTTCTGAGTCGTCGTTTAGGTTGTCTATCGTCGTGTAGCGATCGCATAGGTCGCCGATCGTTGCCTCGGCGGAATCCTGATTACCATCGGCAATCAGGATTCCGTAGCAACTAAATTCATACTTTTTCTTGGCTTGTTGCCACTGTTCTATAAAGTCCTGTGATGGTATGTCTAGTCCATCGGTAATTAGCACAACATCGGCTTTTCGAGATTTTTCATGCTGTTTAATGGACTCCAATGCTCCCGTCAAGGCGGCGGTAAAGCTCGTATCATTACCGTTGTAGAACTTTTCGATACAGTCAAGGACGCGATTGGGATCTGGTGCGGTTCCTGCAAAATCATCTGTCCGCTCAACTCTTCCTGTGAAGTGCAAAATACGGCAATGACGCTTTTGCATTACGGCGATACTCAGTAATGCTAGGGCTACGGCTTTACTCCAAATCTCGGCGCTTCCTTCCATTGAGCCACTAGAATCCAAACAGATGACAATCGGTCCTTTGGCTAGTGGTTCGCGGCTAATTAGTTCGCGTTGCAGTAGTGAGCGTTCGATGAAACCTTGGGCAAATACTGGAAACAGGGCGGGAATTGTGAGCTTGACTAGTTCACAGGGTAATAACCTCGTTAAGTCATTGCCAGTAGTTACACCAATCATTTCTGTCCGTCCTTCAATCACTTTGGAGCGCTGCATTTTGGCGGCGATCGCAATTTTCTTGCCCGCCAGTTGGGCGATCGCTTGTAATTTGGGTGCTGCTTGCAGTCTTTGCGCTAGTTGTAGCTTATCCGCAACTTTTAGCTTCTCCTCGGTCGTGCGATCGCCTCCACCACCAAGAGCAGCTAGGCTTTCTTCCATAATTTCTAGGTCAGCTTCGGCTCTCGCGATGCCGATGATTAAGGCGGCTCCTATTTTTGTTTCGGTAATTGAGTCGGCATAGTCTTCACAAGCTTTTCGGGTAGCGATACCTTTTTGCTTCAACCCTTGCACCATTTGCATGAGTTCAGATGTGGGCGGTTGCCCTGCGAGCATTTCAAAGATGCCCCGAATCTGTTTTCTGATTAGCTCTGGGTCTTCTAATCGTTGATCTGGCTCTGGTAACATCTCGGCGATCGCTTTGCAGATTGCGGTTGTACCGATTCCTGCAAGAAATTCATCGCCATTTAGTCGGTTGCTAAATTGCTGAAAAGCTTCTAGCTCGGTCATTTGTTGGTGAATGGCAATCCAGATTTTGTTTTCTGGCTTGATGTCACTATCTTCAAGGCGGTTAGGCTGGCGATCGTACAGGCGGTGATAAGTTTCATCGGTGAATGTGTCAAAGTTATAGATTTTTGTCTCGCCTTCGCTGATTACTTCACATAGTCGCTCTGAACCTTCTTTGAAATCTCGCGCACAAATTTCTGTCCATTTCGGGACTGCATATACTAATGGAGATGGCATATTTTAGTTCTGGTTATTTAGATAGAAAGGGAGCGTAATTCACGCTCCCTTTAACGTTGTCTCTATGCTCCGTACAAAATCTCGCTGACTTTGGCTAGCAATGGCTTTTTCTTCGATTCGATTTCAAGCACGACTTGCTGGGCTTTCTTAGCTTTGTGTGGATACTGAGTAATCATGCTTTGTAGCCGATCTGTCATATTTCTCAGATCTGACAAGACTCCTGTGCCTTCGGTTGCCCAGTTTTCCTTCTCCTGTTTTGTACCGAAAGTTGGACAGGTTCCTAGTTGGGAGATCGCTTCAGTGATCGCTATCAAGGTTTCCTGTGCTTGGATGTTTAGGGGATTTCCAACCTTGGCGACGATTTTGGCGATCGCAGTCTTTTCTCTGGGGTGATTCCAGATGACGTGGTTGAGAATCTCAAATGAGTCTTCGCTTACTTCTGTTTCTCCTTGTAAGAAGGCGTAAGCTCTCAAAATCATCACCATCTGCACATATTTTCTGGTGCTTGCCACAAAGTTTTCTTTCTTGAATTCCCGTTGCAGATCGACTAGAGAATCGACTACTTGACTGGTGAATGGCAGTTTCTGCACTTGCGTCTGCATCTGCTCCAGTTCAGCTAAGCTCAGTACGGTTGTTACTTTAGGGGCGATCGCGTTGCCTGTCTTGCGTAATAGCAATGTTCTCAGGTCTTCATCACCTAAGTAATCAACCATGTACCGCAAACTCAACCGATCCCAAAATGCTCCATCTTCTTCGCCATCCAGTAATTCGTTGGAGCAGCCAATCATGGTGATTAATGGTGACTGGAGTTTGATTTTGCCGTTTAGGAATTCGCGTTCGTTCATCAGTCCTAGTGCTGAATTACGAACAATGCTGTTAGCTTTGCCAATTTCATCCATTAAGGCTAAGTGCGCTTCAGGCAACATGGCTTCGGTATCGCGAACAAATTTACCTTTCTGTAATTCCGCAAGGTCTGGCGCTCCCAATACTTCTTCAGCGACGGTGGTTTTGGTCATCAGGTAATGAAAGAATGTCGTTCCTGATATTGCGTCTGAGACGGCTTTGGCAAGTTCGGTTTTGCCTGTGCCTGGTTGTCCTCCCAAAAAGACGTGCATCTTGGCAAGGAGTCCCACCATAATCAGGTCGATCGCTTCGCTGCGATCTAAGTACACTACTTTCAATTCTTCGCGGAGTTGTTGCAGTTTAACTGTAGGTACTACTGATGGTGTGGTTGCTTTTACTTTGCCGTTGGTCTGCGCTATATCTGTGGCTATCATTTTGATTTTCTCTCTATTTTTAAAGAAGTTTTGTGGTTGCTTAGGAATAGCTGATTGGCTACTCCTAAGCTCTTCGCTAGAAGCCGATATCAAATAGGTTGTCTTCGATATCAGCTTCTGGGTCGGGATCTATACTGATTTCTTGCTGAAGTGTTTCTGCTTCTGGTTGTTGTTCAGGAATAGTAGGAGGATCGGTTGGTTTTACTTCAGTTTTTGTGGAAGCTGTGGTTGCCATTCCATTTAGAGCTTCCACACAACGTTGTTTTAGTTGGGCAAGTTTATCGGTCAGAGTGTCAGAGCGGAATTGTAATAGCTCTGAGAGCATCTTGGTTTTGTCTTCTACTTCCCGATATACTCGTAGTTGGTTTTGCAGGGTGCTGCCTTTGGTTTCTGATGCTT
>NZ_JAYGIF010000040.1:0-3070 GCF_034931345.1 Pseudanabaena sp. CCNP1317
TTACCTGACAGGTCAAATAGCTTACCCACTTCCTCAAAGTCTAACCCGCCTTCATTTACCAGTTGCCAATATTCTTTGGCACGGTTGTAGTTTTTGAGGCGCTTGAGCTTTTGGTTATCTTCACGTCTCTGCCTGATTCGCATCAAGATCTGGCGGCGTTCTTTTTGCTTTGGCGTAAGCTTTGGTGTGGGTAAGCCTGCTATGCCTCCCAATTTGTGTTTTAGCTTAAAGGTGGGACGATTTTTAGAGTCTACGCTTTGCCTGATTGGGTAGCCATTGCGCTTTAGTTCCCGCAGGATAATCGGGTGGGATACTCCAAATAGTTCTGCGGTTTCTCTTAGGCTTAGGTGGTGATCGTTATAGGCTTTGTGATACTGGGCGGCGCGATTGGCGGAGGTGACTAAATCTATCCCTCGGCGGATGGGGATGCTATGCTTTTCTAGGACTTGGTTGAGAGTCCTAGCTGAGATATTGAGCTTCTGGACTACGGCTGTCCTCGTTACTCCTGTTTGGTATAAGGCGATCGCCTGTTCTTCTTTTGACATCCTTGTATGGCTCAGACGAGCGTGCTTTGGTCTAAATTCACTAAACCCTGATGCGACCATCGCGTTATATACCGTCGAAACTGATACCTGATAGTGTTTTGCTATGTCTCGAATCGGGTAGTTTGATTCTTTGTACAGCCGAATATACTCAGATACATCGGGCATAACTCTAGGAGCCTTCACCTTTGAAGTCTTTGTTTTTAGGCTTTTCTCCTTGTCTGCTTTTTGCTTTTTCATGAACTAGCTCCCAATATTCAAGTGCGTTTTTGATGGTTTACGATATCTGTATGTCGAAAATATATATAAAAGGGTAGAGTTTGGTAAAAGTATTCCCAATAATTAGGTTTTTCTACTATGCTTTATTAAATTAATTTCTCCTGAAACAACACAGATCCTCACCTACATTTTGAAATTATCCTCCTATCGGATGTTGCAACCGAGCATATTTCTTGTGTCATAAAACGTTAAATTTAATGTTTTGTACCAAAATCGTAGTTTTTTTATTTAATATTAAAGATGAAATCAACAACTTTAGATCTACGTTCTTTCTCGGATTTAGTTTGCCGTGAATGGATTGATGGCAGTGCGATCGAGCCTGAACTTTTTACTTATAATGTAGAAATTATAGCAGATGAAATTATTGAAAGTGGGGGTGAAGTCAGCTACCCAATTCATGAGGCTCTGAATTGGAATCCTGCTAAGTGGCGTACTGTCTGGCAATCTGGGAAACAACAGCGTCCAGAGCTGTTTGGAGCGCTCATTCATTCTTGGAATCCCATTCTCGAAAAGCCTGAAGTGTTCCAAGTCAAGCTTAGCAACCCTCTAATCGATCACAAAAAGGGGAAACCCCGTAAGTATGAGAATCCTGCTAAACGCGGACAGGTTGGTGGTTTTGCTTTAGTTCCTCAATCAATTTGGCAAAAGGTAGCCGATCGCTATGGGCTTGAGGTTGATTTCGCGGATTTACCTGATGCTGTTAATTTTTGGGCTTGGGTAGCTGCCCATCCTGAAATTCCGATCTTCATCTGTGAGGGTATGAAAAAGGCTTGCTGCTTGTTATCTCAGGGTTATGTGGCGATCGCTTTAAGTGGGATTACGATGGGACGGATACAGGGGGCAGATGGCAAGTTAGCTTTGCAACCCTATCTGGCTATGTTTGCTACTCCCAAGCGTCAGGTCTGCTTCTGCTTTGATGCCGAAACTAAGGAAAAAACTAAGCATGATGTTTTTCTTGCTACGGTCAAAACGGGCAAGCTATTTGCGGATGCGGATTGTCTCGTTAAAGTACTTGAGATTCCTTTGCTGGAAGGTACTGATAAAACTGGGGTTGATGATTTTATCGTTGAACGCGGTATTGATGCTTTTCATCAGGTCTACTTGGCGGCGATCTCCCTTAATACCTATGCTTGGGAACATCAACAAGATAGCCAGCTTACGTTTAAGCCTTCTAGAAATTTATCCATGGACGTTTTATTTCAATTAGATCGATATGAAATCCCCGATTACATTCCCAAGACTGGGATTGTGGCGCTGCAATCGGCTAAGGGGACTGGTAAGACTAAGGCGATTGCGGCGATCGTTGCGGGGACAGATAAATTGGCTTTGCTCGGTCATCGGGTCAGTTTGGTTCGCAATCTCTGTAAGGTGATGAATGCGGATTTCAAAGGCGATCTCGATATGGCTGATGGCCAGTTTATTACGGATTCGGCTTATTCTGCTCGTGTTGGAGCCTGCGTCGATAGCTTACTTGCTTTCGATCCCCGTCAATTTGTGGATTGCGATCTCGTCATTGATGAGGTGGAGCAAGTACTCAAACATTTGATTTCAGGTTCGACCTGTAATAAAGATGGCAAACGTTCTGCTCTGCTTGCCCGTTTGCATATTTTAGTAAAAGTCGCCAGACGGGTAATTGTCGCTGACGCGGATCTCTCAGATATTAGTTTGAACTATCTCCAAGCTTTGCGTGGTGATGGTTCTGATGTCTTTTTGATTAAGAATGAATTTCAACCCGAAGGCTATCCTACTCGATTCATTGTGGCAAATAACGATGTGCCGATTATTCAGGAATTACTAGCAGATGTGACCAAAGGTCATCGGGTTTTTGTGGCGACGGATAGCAAGTCTAGTAGTAAGGCGATCGCTAAGTTGGTTGAGAAAATTAGGGCGATTCGTCCCAAGATTAGAGTCTTGCTTTTTAATTCTGATACCAGTGGCGGTCGGCACGAAACAGATTTTATGAGCAATATCAATAAGCGGGTATTCAACTACGATGTGATCATTGCCACGCCTTCGATGAGTACGGGTGTTTCGATTGAGGTCAAGCGCTTTCATAAGGTCTATGGTTTGTTCTATGGTACGGTCACGGATGCAGATGCAAGTCAGGCTTTGTCGCGGGTCAGAGATAATGTCCCCCGCACGGTTTGGTGTGCCGAACGTGGGATTAATTTCTGCAAAATTGATCGCTCTTCTTCGCCGATTCATCTCAAAAACACTCTCAGGAATCGCTGGGATCGCGAGGTTAGTCT
>NZ_JAYGIF010000041.1:0-2899 GCF_034931345.1 Pseudanabaena sp. CCNP1317
AAGAGGACTTTCAGAAGGCAGTGAATTTGATCAATTACAGACCCAGAAAATCACTTGACTATCGTACTCCTTACGAAGTATTCTTTGCTTCATCAGAACCCGTTGCATTTCATCCTTGAATTGGCGTGATTGATTCAGAAAGAGAGGGTTAAGATTATGCTACGCACTACACTTCGTCAATTGGTTTCTATTTCTGGACGTGCAATTCTTGCGATCGGTTTGACTTCTGCTACAGTGTTGGCTCTGGCTCCTTCTGCGAAGGCTGAAGATATTGTTGTAGAAAACGTAGCAATTATGACATCTAGTTATACTCCTGTTACTGCAAAGTCTATCAAAGGTGCTGGTCTTGATGCCGCGACATCAACTGGTTTATCAATTGGTACTATGAAAGCCCAAAATAATTCGGGTACTACTTGGAAGCTTTACGCTAAGTCTAGTCAGAATGGCTTTTTGAAGATTAATGCAGGTGATGCCGATGCTGTTGGAGTTGCCTATACTATCGATACAGCCAGTAAATCGGGTGCTCCGATTGCAGCTACTGGGAATGGTGTAACGGGTGCAACCCTATTGTCAACTGGTACAGTTGACGTATATACCACCAACGCAACCACTTCTGAATTGAATGAGATACAGCTTGACGTTATTATGAAAACTCCTGCTACTAGTTTCGCGAATCGTAAAGCTGGTGACTATAAAGATACAATTACCGTTGGGCTTGTCTCAGGTTTTTAAGTGTTGATCAGGTATCAAAGCATTAAACCAAGATGTATAGATGATCCTTGTAAAGCTGAACCTAAGAACCTTCTTAATTTCTAGCCTAAATGGTATCCATCTTACAATTACTTAACAGTATAGGGGGGGCGCAATGCGTCCTCTATACTGTTAAGTAATTGAAGCCCTATTAACTATGTTCAAAAAGTTCTCAATTTCTTTCCTATTATTCTCAAGCTGCTATTACCTATGCCCCTTCCCCGCATTTACCCAAGTTAATTCCATTACCTTTAGTTCTACTACCATTTCTCCACCTGTTGTCCTGATTCCTAACACCGCATTGCCCAACACCTTAATTGGCAAGGTGAATATCAAAACAGATAATGCAAATGGATTTATCGTTAATGCAAAATCAATAAATGGAGGAGCATTAAAGCGTAGTTCGGGTGAGTTGATTGATTACACAGTGAACTATAATGGAATAGAACAGGGACAACTAGAGACAACAGATAAAACTGTAGAAAATGTGAGTACCTTGATAACTGACTGTGCTAGTACAAATGGTTGCGACAGAAGTATTCAAATAGCGATTAGTCAATCTGCCATTTCCGCTAAACCCGCAGGCAGTTATTCCGATCAACTCACCTTTACATTTGTTGCGAAGTAGCCCTCACCCCCCAGCCCCCTCTCCCTAGGGGAGAGGGGGAGTAAGACTAGTTTATTGTTTCCCTCTTCCTTAGGAAGATGCAGAATAAGATTTAATTCTTTCTTGTTCCCCTCTCCCTGAGGGAGAGGGGCTAGGGGTGAGGGCAAGGGGCTAGTACGATTAGAAACAAAACTATAGAGAGGTCATCATCATGAATATGCGATCGCTTGCCGCCATCTTGCCATTGATCATCGGTGCAAATCTAGTTACTGCGCTTCCTTCCTCATCTCAAGTCGAAGCCACCTTCCAGTTTTCGCCAATGTTGTCAAAATTTGCCCCCTCTGGACAAAAATCAAATCAGTCCTTTGTGGTCAGAAACACAGGCAAAAAAGCTACTGCTATTCAAATCAGAATGGTGAAACGGGAAATGGATCTTGATGGCAAAGAGATTAATACCGATGCCGATGATGACTTTATTCTCTATCCACCGCAAATGTTGGTTAAGGCTGGCGAAAGCCAAACCGTGCGAGTTACTTGGGTGGGAGATGCTAATCCATCCAAAGAGCTTTCCTATCGGATCATCGCTGAGCAACTGCCCATCGACTTAACAGAAATTACGCAAACCCAAGGTAATACGACAGTCTCAATCAAAGTTCTCTTTCAATACATGGGATCTGTTTATGTCGTACCGCCCAACGTTGCGCCTAATGTCACGCTAGAGAACGCTGTTTGTCAAGTGGAAACTAGCAAAGATGGCAAAAAAGAAAATAAATTACAGCTAACCTTTGCTAATCAAGGTACAGCCCACGCCCTGCTCAGTAACCTCCGCCTCAGTCTCGCTCCCATCGGCAAAGAAGCTAACCCCATCAAATTAGAAGCAAAGCAACTCACAGGCGTAAATGGCGAGAATATGTTGGCAGGTAGCAAACGCCGTTTTTCGTTGCCTTGCCCCGTCGGCTTACCCAATGAGAAGCTATCAGGCACATTCGAGTATGATCGCGGTAATTAATGTCACCAGTACACAGTAGGGGCGTAGCATTTGCGCCACAATTTTAAAACTCATCACAGGAACCCTGATCTGCAAATGCTACGCCCTCTCCGCTTTGATCGACAATTTGTCCCTGCGTTGCGAGGTTTTGGGCAGAGCATTCCCAGAAGTAGATTATCTGCAAATTTTATAGATTGTGGTGGGAATGCTCTGCCCCTACAGTTCTATCATTTATTGTTTTGTATTGTTGTCATTACATTTCCTAACTTCTATACTGCATAGGGCTTTTTTGATCGCGCAGTATAGATCATCTACATCATCATGCGTCGAGTGATTAAACATATAGCGGTTTTCAAATGAGCGTGGTACGAGCGTCACATTCGTAAAACCAGCCAAAGAAGTCAGAATCGGAAACAGAATTGAAAGTGAGAGTGATAGCATCATAAAGCTGCTCAGTGGTTCTCGGAGCAATCGAACGCAGAATGGATTTGATTTTTGACCAAAACATCTCAATCGGTGATAAATCAGGAGAATAAGTGGGCAAGAAAATCAGT
>NZ_JAYGIF010000042.1:0-2891 GCF_034931345.1 Pseudanabaena sp. CCNP1317
TAGCGAGTCTGCCTGTGGAGGAGATGTAAGTCGATCTGGTAAAACTTCGGTTTTGTTGGACGCTATCCCCGTTGAATCAGGAAGCCAGCTCTGTACCGCCTAAGCGGTCAGCGTCTGGTAGTTCACTTCACTAAATTATCAAAAAGCGATCGCCTATAGCGTTTACTCAGTCTGGTGAAGTACGGGTTTGTTCCCCCGCCTTCGGCGGGGGGAAACAAACCTTTGTACCTCGCTTGCTTGAAAAACGCTATATCAACGTGACGTGAGTTCGATATAGCCATTTGCGGCGTGCTTCGCACGCCGCAAATGGCGAAAAATGGTAAGAATCGCTTAGCGATTCTTACCATAACGTGAGTTCGGAATAAGCTACAAAATTTTAGGAGATAAAACAGTAAAAGCCTCGCTTTGCGAGGCTTTTACTGTTTTATCTCCTAGATAGGGTTCCCTATCTAGGAGATAGTTTGAAATTAACCCGAACTGAGGTTAATTAACGTCATCAGTTCGACGAAAGCGAAAAATGGTAAGAATCGCTAAGCGATTCTTACCATTTTTCGCCATTAGCGTCGTGCGAAGCACGACGCTAATGGCTATATCGAACTCACGTTTAATTAATAAATCAGAAAGAAATTAAATCGAACTCACGATTACAAAACCGAGAACACCAATAAAAATGACCAGAGCATAGAATTGCGCTTTGCCATTTTCAAAGTACTTCAAGCCTTCGCCAGTAACTACAGTCACAAAACCAGCAAGGTTAACTACACCATCAACGATTTTGGCATCAACTTCTAGCACTTGACGAGCTAAGCGACGAGAACCAACCACGAAGATCGTGTTGTAAATTTCATCGATGTACCATTTGTTCTTCGAGAGCTTGTAGAGAGGTTCGATGGATTTGGCGATCGCACTGGGATCGATTTTCTTTTGCAAATACATCAAGATTGCTAGGGAAATCCCAATCAAACCAATACCAACAGAGCTTCCACCCATTAATAGGAATTCAGGGGTAAAGCCTTCCACAGGAACTTCAGTGATTTTTTCCGATGGTGTGTGGATAAAGTACTCGAAGTAATTACCCAAGGGCGTACCAACTAAACCGATCGCCATCGAAGGAATTGCCAAGACCATCAAAGGGAAAGTCATGGTGATTGGCGATTCATGGGGCTTACTGGCATGATGATGCCCATGTCCATCGTCAGCTTGAGCTTCTTTGCCAACTGAGTTTTCAGCTTTAACCATGGCTAAGAGCTGCTTGTCAGTACCGCGAAAATCGCCTTCAAAGGTGGTGAAGTACATGCGGAACATGTAGAAAGCAGTGATCCCCGCTGTAGCAAAGCCGATCGCCCAAAGAGCAGGGTTAGCTTTGAAAGTAGAGGCAAGAATTTCATCCTTTGACCAGAAACCAGCAAAGGGAGGAATACCACTAATCGCCAGAGTACCGATGAAGAAGGTGATCGCCGTGATCGGCATATATTTGCGTAAGCCACCCATCACCCGCATATCTTGAGCAACATCGGGATCATGTCCCACCACTTCTTCCATGCCGTGAATAACGGAACCAGAACCGAGGAACATCATTGCTTTGAAGTAAGCATGGGTCATCAGGTGGAATAAGCCAGCGCCGTAAGCGCCAACGCCCATACCCATTACCATGTATCCCAACTGGGATACGGTGGAATAAGCCAAGCCTTTTTTGATGTCGTTTTGAGTGATGGCGATGCTTGCTCCCAGAAATGCTGTAAAGGCTCCTGTCCAAGCGATCGTATTCATCACCGCAGGAATTTCTTCAAATACGGGGAACATCCGCGCAATTAGGAATACCCCAGCAGCAACCATCGTCGCCGCATGGATCAAAGCCGAAATTGGTGTAGGACCTTCCATAGCGTCAGGTAACCACACATGGAGGGGAAATTGGGCAGATTTAGCAGCAGGTCCCATGAAAACGAGAATTGCGAATAGAGTAGCAAGAGCGACACTGATGGCTCCTGATTCGACTAATTCGCTGAGACGTTCTCCCATTTCTGTGAATTCAAACGTACCAGTTGCCCAATACAGACCAAGCAACCCAAGTAGCAGTCCAAAGTCACCAACGCGGTTAGTTACAAAGGCTTTTTGGCAAGCATCGGCTGCACCTTTGCGATCGAACCAAAAGCCAATTAGCAAGTAGGAACACATCCCCACGAGTTCCCAGAAAATATAAATCTGTACCAAGTTGGGGCTAACGACTAAGCCCAGCATGGAGGAGGTGAATAAACTTAGGTAAGCATAGAATCTGACATAGCTGGGATCATGAGCCATGTAGCCATCGGTGTAAATCTGCACCAAGAAAGCGACGGTGGTGACGATCACTAACATCAGTGCAGTCAGGTGATCGATCACAAATCCCATATTCAGATGAAATGCACCTGCTTGCGCCCACTCAAAGGTGTAGAGGTAGGGGTCATGCCCTTGGATCTGACTCCAGAGTAAGTTAATTGCCATCACCATTGCGCCGCCTGTGGCGGATACGCTGAGGACAGACCAAAGCGATCGCAATTTGTTGGTAGATTTGTTAAAGGTAATCAGCCCTGTGCCGATAATCAGTGCTGCAGCAAGTGGCAGCAAGGGAATCAGCCATGCGTATTGATATGCAAAGTCCATAGGTCGCGTTTGAACGCAAAGTTTATTGTAGAGACGCTTTTAATAGGTTAGTTTACTACAGGGCGTTCAAGAGCGATGTGTTAACCATGAGCATTATTACTTATTAATCTAAAAATTTAGAAAGATTTAACTAACGCGAACGAGAAGTCCCGCACTCTATCCGTATACAAGGATGAGTGACGGGATGAAAGTGAGCCAGAAACAAATTGAGCGATTCTCGAATCAATAGAAGTTATCTATGCTATAATTAG
>NZ_JAYGIF010000043.1:0-2655 GCF_034931345.1 Pseudanabaena sp. CCNP1317
GGCGCTCTCGACAGTGGTGGCGCTCGTCCTCGGCGGCACGCTCGCCTGGGTGGTCGAGCGCACCGAGACGCCGATGCGCAGCCTGGCGTACCTGACGACCTTCGTGTCGCTGTCGGTGCCGCTCATCATCTACGTCCCGGCCTGGATGTTCTTCCTCGGCCCCGTCGGCCCGGTCAACGCCCTCTACCGCGAGCTGACCGGCAACAGCGGCGTCATCTTCAACGTCTCGTCGATGTCCGGCATGGTGCTGATCGAGGCCTTCGGCTGGCTGCCGATGACGTTCCTGCTGTTTGCCGCAAGCTTCCGCTCGGCCAATGCCGAACTGGAAGAGGCCGCGCGCATGAGCGGGGCGACCGTATTCGGCATGATGCGCCGCGTCTCGATCCCGCTCGCCGCCCCCGCGGCACTCGCCGCCGGGCTCTTCATCTTCGTCAATGCCTTGACCGCCTTCGACGTGCCGAAGCTCGTCGGCACCGCGGCGAGCATCGATGTGCTCACCACCGACATCTACGATTCCATCCGCACCGTGCCGCCGAGCATCGGCCACGCCAGCGCCTTCTCGCTGGTGCTCACGCTTGCCGTCGCCGTGCTGATGTATTTCTACTCACGCATCAACCAGAACGCCGCCCGCTACGCCACTGTCACCGGCAAGGGCTACCGCCCGCGGCCGATCGACCTCGGCCGCTGGCGCTTTGCCGGCACCGCGCTCGTCCTCGTCAACGTCGCCATCGTCCTCGTCATTCCGCTGGCGACGCTGATGTGGGTGGCCGTCACCCCCTACGTGCGCGCCTTTTCCTTTTCGGCCTTCGATACGCTGAGCCTGGAAAACTTCATCACCGTCCTGACCGATAAGAGCTATCTCGAACTCGTCGTCAACACGATGCTGATCGCGGCGCTCGCCGCGACCGCGACGATGGCGCTGATGCTGGTGGCCGGCTGGCTAGTGGCGCGCCGGCGCGTCTACAACGTGGCGATCGACCAGCTCGCCACCCTGCCGCTGCTCCTGCCGGGCCTGGTGCTGTCGGTGGCGATGATGGACGTGGCGCTCCGCTCGCCGATCCCGCTCTACTCGACGATGACCATCGTCGTCATCGCCTTCACCATCCACTACCTGCCCTACGGCATGCGCTACGCCTTCAACGGGGCATTGCAGATCCACAACGAACTGGAGGAAGCGGCCGGCACGTCGGGCGCTTCGTGGTTCGGCTCACTCCGGCGCGTGGTGGTGCCGCTGATCCTGCCCTCGATCATCGCTGGCTGGCTCTTCGTCTTCCTGAACGCCTCGCGCAACCTGTCGACAGCGATCATCCTCGCCGGGCCCGACACCAAGACGATCGCGGTCGCCATCTTCGACCGCGCCATCAACGGCCAGTTCTCGGAAGTGGCGGCCCTCGGCCTGCTCTGGTCGGCGCTGATGAGCCTCTTCGCCATGGCCTTCTTCGTCTACGCCAGACGGCAGGCGAAGGGATCGCTCGGGCTGTAATTCCTCCGACGGGCGCTCACCCGGGGCGCCCGCCGCTTTTTAGCAGTCGTTCAGGAATTCGTTCTCGATGTCCGCGTCGCCGCTCGGCCAGTCTTCCTTCACGCTCTATCTCGCCGTCAATTTCATCTCGCTCAACGGCCTGTGGATCAACCGCATCGTCGTCGGCTGGCTCGCCTGGGCCTATACCGGTTCGGCCGCCTGGGTCGGGCTCGTCTCCTCGCTCTTGTTCGCGCCGACGCTTCTCGCCGGCCCCTTCTTTGGCGTCATCGCCGACCGCATCGACATCAAGCGCGGCGCGATGGCGACGCAGGCGATGCTGGGCGCCATCATGCTCGCCCTGCTCCTCGTCCACACCGCCGGCGCGCTCGACATCTGCGGCCTGACCGTGATCGCCTTCCTGTTCGGCCTGACCCAGAGCGCCAACCACCCGATCCGGCTTACGCTGGTGCCGCTCTTGGTGCCGCAGGAGGAGATCCCGCGGGCGATCACCGTCATCTCGATCAACTTCAACATCGCCCGGCTGATCGGCCCGGCGCTCGGCGGCTTGCTGATCGACGGTTTCAGCCCGGGGACGGCGATGCTCGTCTCGGTGCTCGCCACCCTGCCGATGCTCGTCGCCTTCCGCTTCATCAGCCCGCGCCCGCGCGCCTCGAAAGCCAAGGTTCACCGGCCGCTGATCGCCGAACTCGCCGACGGCGCCTGGCACCTCGAAGGGGTCACCCGCTATCTGGCCGGCATGCCCGCCGAATCGGTCGCGGACCTTTCGATACCGACAAATCTCAGGGCCGAGTTCCTCGGCGAATCGCTGGCGCCGGCCAACTCGATCCCGATCTACGAGCTGCCCGGGAAGATCGCCGCGGCCCGCTCCTACGGGGTTTCGGCGAACTCGTATGCGATGCAATTTCATCGCCTTATCGCTCAACCCGCGCTTCTGGCCGCGATGACGCTGATCGCGGCCATGGTGTCGTTGAAATTTGTCCGTTTCGGGCAATCCGTGGCGGTGATTTTGGGTGGCATTGGTAATCCCTATGGCGCGATCGCAGGTGCGTTAATTGTCGGTATATCTCAAGAAGTTGCTACCACTTGTCCAGTGGCATTGGGAGAACTACAGAAATACTGCATTGGCACAGAATATAAACTAGGCGTAGGTTTAGTAATTATGATTTTAGTGT
>NZ_JAYGIF010000044.1:0-2473 GCF_034931345.1 Pseudanabaena sp. CCNP1317
ATCACCGGACTCGCCGCCGGCGAGGTCCTCAGCGTTCAGAGCGGCCCCACCTTCACCTACACCACCACGAACACACCAACCACCACGACCACCGCACCCACCACCACCACCACGACCACCGCACCCACCACCACCGCAGCACCGACGACCACGACCACGACCACCGCACCCACCACCACCGCAGCACCGACGACCACCACGCCGGGCGCCCTCGCCGGCAACTCGGCCAACGTCACCTGGTCGTGCACGAGCAGCCCGTGCCCGTGGGGTTCCTCGCTCGGCAACCCGGCAATCGTGTGGCCCGCATCGCTGGCACCCACGAACCAACGCCTCGGCTACACGACCTCTGGAGCCGTGTACCTTCCGGCCGCCGCCGCGAACGGCAAGACCGTCACCATCAACACCGGCTCGGCAACCGCCTACGCCGGCCTGCCCAACGCCACCTCCCACCGGGTGCTCGGCACCATCAGCACCGGTCAGTCGCTGGCCATCACCGGACTCGCCGCCGGCGAGGTCCTGAGCGTTCAGAGCGGCCCCACCTTCACCTACACCACCACGAACACACCAACCACCACGACCACCGCACCCACCACCACCACCACGGCGCCGGACTGTACGAACCCGACAGCCTGCAATCCGACCGAATCGGTGACGGCACGGTGGGCCTGCAACACGCCTGGCTGCACCGCGACAGACTGGGTCGGAGCGGTGATCAACTGGCCGTCATGGGCTGCGTACTCGACGAACGGGCGCTCCGGGTCGAACTCACGAACGGTGTACTCCACGTCGGGCAGCCTGCTGTATCCGTACATGGGCGCCTGGGCCAACGGCTGCACCGTCACTGCTCAGTCTGGCCGAGTCCTCATCATCGAGTGGCAACGAGGCACGAATGTGTGGACGGAGACCTGGCTCGAGACGGGCGACACCCATGTCATCACGCTCAGCTCACCTCAGAATGGCGCGATGATCGAGGCGGAAGACTTCTCGTCCGGCTTCAGTGTCAGTCTGGCGAATTGCACCCCGCAGCCCGTCCCGACGGGCTGAACCCAGAGCTGGGCCGTCGGTGAGTCGCCACCTCCGGGCAGCAGAATGAGCGAATTCGAGTCGATCCCGACGGTCAGCATCGGGCTGGCCGTCTACAACGGCGAGATCTACCTCCGTGAGGCGATCGACTCGCTGTTGGCCCAGACCTTCACCGACTTCGAGCTGATCATCTCCGACAACGCGTCGACGGACGCAACCGCGGACATCTGCGCGGAGTATGCCGCCAAGGACACTCGGATCCACTACCACCGCAATCCGACCAACATCGGTGGTGCGAACAACGAGAACTTGACGTTTCGTCTCTCACGTGGCCGATACTTCCGGCTCGCTGCTCACGATGACCGGTGCGCCCCGCAACTTCTCGCCCGATGTGTCGATGTCCTCGACGCCAACGACGACGTGGTGCTCTGCCACACCGGCGTCGTGTCGATCGACGACAACGGCCTGGAGACGCAGATCGTCTACCGCTTCGAGGGCACCGAGGGGAACCCCGTCGACCGGCTGAGGTCGTTGTCGGGCCGGCAGCACTGGTGCGAGGCCACCTACGGACTGATGCGGTCGGACATACTCCGCACGACCGAACTTCAGAAGAACTACACCAACTCCGATCGCGTGCTGCTCTGCGAACTCGCGATGCACGGACCGTTTCACCTCGTGCCGGAGCCGCTCTTCTACAAGCGGTACCATCCGGGCAATGAATACAAGGATTGGCGAGGCCGCATGGCCTGGTTCGATCCGGCGCTCGTGGTGAGCGGGAAGTCGACCTTCCCGAACTGGATGGAGTTGTTCGACTACTTCCGCACGATCGGGCGGACTCCGATTTCCACGAAAGAGCAACTGGACTGCATGTGGGTCACGACCAAGTGGGCATTCACGTACCGGTCGGACCTGGTGCGTGATCTCACATCAGCAGCGAAGCACCGGTTCCGTTCGGGAAGTGAACGACGCCGACGATACGCCTCGGAGGAAACATGGCGGTAGTTCGCTCGGCGAACAATGACCCGTGCCGATGTTTCGTGTGCGCGGGCGCATGAGTCGAGACAACGCACCCGGGTCGCTCGACGTGATCATCGCGACGCGGAACCGGCCCGACGATCTGGCGCGAGTGTTGGAATCCCTGGTGGTCCAGACTTGGCCGGCGTTCCGCGTCATCGTCGTCGACCAGAGCGACGAGCCGCGCGCGAACCTGACGACGATCGCGAACATCGGTGACGATCGGATCCAGCACGTGCCGACCACCTCGCGCGGCAAGAGCCGTGCGCTCAACGAAGCACTGATCACCCATTCCGATGCCGCGGTCATCGCGTTCACGGATGACGACTGCCAGATGGACGCACGGTGGTTGTCCGAGGTGATGAAGTCAGTCGAACGACATTCGGACGCTGGCATGATCTTCGGAACGCTGGTACCGATTCCTCACGACCCTGCA
>NZ_JAYGIF010000045.1:0-1374 GCF_034931345.1 Pseudanabaena sp. CCNP1317
GGGTGCGACCTCAATACAATACAATTATTAGACAGCAGCAGGAAACCCATACTGATTGAGATTGTCCCAGAATTGCTCCCAACGAGTAGAAGTTAAAACTAAAGCTCTTAAACTCAAAATTATGCTCGCCCCCTTGTCCTTCCAACGCATCCCAGAGCAACATAATCGTTGCTTTATTAAAGTCTTGCAAGCAGCTTCGGTCACACCAGAGCCAATCGGATAGGTTTTCTGTTGGAATTGAGCATAGTCCATTTGCCACAAATGATTGTTAAAGTAAGTAATCGAAGCTTGGAGCTTTTCCCTCATGGTTTCGGTTAGCTTATTTTCAGTCATCGCCAGTACCATCTGGTTGTAGAATTTTTCGGCACTTCCGATTTCATGTTTGAGTTGATGACAACTATTTTTAAGCCATTCTTTTTGTTCGGGAATTTGCTTAGGATGTAGAACTTCGGCTAGTATTCCCAAATAACCTGAAGCATGATAAAAATCGAGGATCTGCTCTTCTGTGTGTTCATTTAAGAATTTCCAGTTGGATTCGGCTCCATCAGCAATTCCTACATAGGTTGCATTAGGATATCGATCTTTTGTTTGTCTGATTTCTCGCTCTAATCGTTCTAAAAATCGCTTCCTACCATATTCTGGTGTTGCTCCCAGATAGATCGTGTGCTGACGTTCTCCTTCACTATCATATAATGATATCGTCCCTACCATAGCTTCTCGCCAGCCATCTTCACACATCAGCATACAGGTTCCATCTAACCCTATACCAACCGATTCAATCTTGACATCTATCTCTGGCGGCTCATAATTGTCACTTTCTTCTTTTGCTTGCACAATGCTGCCAACCGCTTCGCTCAATCTCTGAATATAGGATACTGCTACCTCACGCCCATGATTATCACGCAAATCTCGTTGTACTTCTCTTGCTACCCCATTAGCCATTTTCGATGATATTTGTTTGGCGAACTTTGGTGTTGATGTCACAACTATTCGTGCGTTTCTTTCCATGGGGCAATAAGTTTTTCCCCCACCCGCACTTTGATATACATGCCTTGCTACTACTACCTCGCCGTAAGGAGTTTGATATGCTTTCTCTTCCTCTCCCTTTGTTCGCCATGTTTTCTCTCCTAGCTTTATTGCTGAACCATCTGTATCTAAATGTTTCATTGCTTCCTTAGCTGCTATACACCCTGCTTCGTTCAATCCTTCTTGAATATTACCTTCACTATCTAACATCGATTCACTCAATTCAATTGTAAGTTCGATTTTTACTTTTGTGCCTTCTACACTTATTAACTTTGCCGACATTTTCTTTCTTGATCTCCTTCGTTATTCTTTCATTGTTCTACAATCTTCGTATTATGTCAAGGTCGC
>NZ_JAYGIF010000046.1:0-1140 GCF_034931345.1 Pseudanabaena sp. CCNP1317
TAGCAGCCCTCAACTTAGCGACTATGCCAGTTGCATCAACTTCAAAGTTAAGATTTTCAAATGTCATGGTGAGTCAACCTCATACAAGTTGTAAGATTACTGTATAGATTGACTAAACTACATTTCAACTTGATAACAGAAATGTTATATCGACTAATCTATATTTGTCAATACCCCTTGCAAAATATTTTTGTTTCACTTTTTATTCGTTAGAGAATATATGGCTATAACAAAAAAGTTATCGGATGTTTTAGCAATAAACCCAAAAATTGGAGCCGAGCATCCCTATGATTGGCTTGGAGCATTTGACGTAGACGAATTGAATGAATTTATTAATGAAGTGATGTCAGCCTATCGCTCAGTTGCCTTACAAGAACCAAAAAATCACGAAAAAGCATGGAATGAATTAGAAGCAATTATCCATGAATGGTATGAGAGCGCCTTAGCGATAGCTAATCCAGAATTAGAAGTAGCCTTTACTCAAATCAAGCAATGAAACAATCTTTATTAAACTACAAGTATAAAAATGACATTCTCTTATAACATCGATTGGCAGCATGAGGAGCATAAAGTACAGTACAGTTTCACACAAGAACAACTTGCTCTCATTGCCACCTATGAAGCACCTTTAAAAATAAAACTAGCTGAAGAACAGGCTGCAAAATACAGAGAAGATCCTGATAGGTACTGTAATCTATCCTCAACAGCATCTATGGTAGCTCTAGGTAAGTACGAACCTTATACAGGAGCGATCGGAGAAGTATCAACATTTCTTTTCTATCTTACAAGTGATGATGAATATATCGTGAAATATCAGTATGCTAATTATGAACCTATCTGCTTGACAGCTTTAGATTCACCTACGACTTCTCGTTTATATAAGGTTATACCTACAAGTTTGGGTTATCTTGTCTCCTATTCACTAGATGGCGAGATAGTTTGTGAAATATTTGATGATCTATGAGAACTTGAAGGTTAATAGAGATCTCACTCACTATGGGAAATGATCGATCAGAAACTTGCAAATAAGCTTGCTTATCAAGACAACTTTTTAGGACGAGACTTAGCCACTTTACCCGCCTGTTTCGGCTTCCCCTGAGAAACTTTCTTCTCCTTCGCAGTAGCAACCTTACCCAAATT
>NZ_JAYGIF010000047.1:0-1085 GCF_034931345.1 Pseudanabaena sp. CCNP1317
TTTCTTGTCAACCTTTTAGCTGGGTTGGTTGCTTATACATATCGAGAGACTAAACCTGCTTTAGATCTTCTCTTCAAAGGCTTACCTGCTCTTCCTCCTGCCATCTTTTAGTTCGTCGAACTCACGTCATGTTAGTTTAATAACAATTCACGGATTTTTGGGATCTCTTTTGCAAACTCCAAAAACAATCCAAAAACAATGGTTTTATATAGCAACGCAAGAGAAAGATGAGTGGCGGCGCTTCACGCCGCCACTCATCTTTTTGGTTTTATGTCCTAAGCAAAACTTACATTGCTATAGCAACGCAAGAGAGGTAGATAGGACAAATCAAAACCCAAGAATTGAGGGGAGGAGCGAAGCTCCTCCCCTCAATTCTTGGGTTTTATGTTCTAAGCGAAACTTGTTTTATAGCAAATACAGAAAAGCCCACGTAAAAACATGGGCAAACTTGAGAATATAACTGATAGAAATAACCCTGAAAAGATATTTATATCTAGCACTTAATTCATAATTAAAAAACAAAAAAATTAGTAAGCTCCAAATCCAGACAAAACCTTGGGAAAAGTCATCAACAAAATTTTCAAGTCTGACCACAAAGTCCAGTTGCGAAGATAACTTAAATCACAATCAGTAACTGCATCCAGATCTAGCATTGTCGAACGAGCGCTTACTTGCCACGCTCCAGTCACACCAGGTAATGAATTTAATCTTCTTTTGCGATCGCCATTAATACGCAAAGCATCATACAAAGCCCAAGGACGAGGCCCTACCAAACTCATTTCACCCCTCAAAACATTAAAAAGTTGGGGTAGCTCATCAAGGCTATACTTACGCATCCAACGACCGACATTAGTAATTCTTGGATCGTCTTCACACTTATGCAGACCAGTTTGACCACTCATCACTAGATGATGTAGTTTGTCAGCATCAGTAATCATAGTGCGAAATTTAATGATTCTAAATAAACGTCAGTTCGACAGAGTAGACAAAAGCAAAAGAAAAGCTGAGACTAGGTTTGACAAACTAAAAGCCTCAGCAATATGAACAGTATCGTATCGCACTTGGATATCACGCGAATCTTCTGT
>NZ_JAYGIF010000048.1:0-1080 GCF_034931345.1 Pseudanabaena sp. CCNP1317
GAGATCGACATCCCGGACGAGGACACCGAGAAGATCCGCACCGTCGGTGACGCGGTCTCGTACATCAGCGAGCGCGCGAGCTGAGGCTTCCGCTCCGCCGCTGCGCGGAGCGGCACGTCGTTCGTCGGCCCGAATCGGCGCTCGACGGGAGATCGCCGAGAGCCGATGAGGCTCGAGCATCGAGCTCGAGCAGGGAGCTCGAGCGCGGGGAGCGCTCACGGCCGTCGAACGTCGCGGGATGGAACGAGGAGCTGCGCGGACGGCCGGTGCCCGAAAGGTGTCCGGCCGTCGTCACGCAAGCGCCGCGCGCGCGACACCTGCGCGCGGTGCAACGAGCGAAGAAGCACTGCGACCGCCGAGGTCGAGCGGAGCGGAGACGTCGAGCATGCGACGAGTCGTGATCACGGGAGTGGGGGCAGTCAGCCCCTGTGGCAAAGACCTTCGAACCACGTGGGAGAGCGTGGTCGAGGGAAAGAGCGGTATCGAACGGATCCAGCGATGGGATCCGGCGGATATGGCGTCTCAAATCGCAGGTGAATGCCGGGATTTCGATCCCGAGCAGTACATCGAGAAGAAGCGTGTCCGCGAGATGGCGCGTTTCATCCACCTCGCGATGGGCGCCAGCCAGCAGGCGATCGAGAGCGCAGGCTTCGAGCCGGACGACGCGCTCAAGGATCGCACCGGCACCTTCATCGGGGTCGGCTTCTGCGGTCTCGAAGCGGTCGAGCAGCAGCACGAGATCCTGATGACGAAGGGCGCACGACGCGTGTCGCCGTACTTCATCCCGTCGGCGATCTCGAACCTCGCGCCTGGTCAGGTCTCGATGCGCTGGGGTCTGCGTGGGCCGAGCTACACCACGACGAGCGCATGCTCGAGCGGCGCGCACGCGATCGGCGAAGCCTTCCGCTGGATTCAGCGTGGCGGCATCGACGCCGCGATCGCGGGCGGTGCCGAAGCGAGCGTCACACCGCTCGGAGTCGCGGGCTTCGCGGCGATGCGGGCGCTCTCGAAGCGAAACGACGATCCGACCCGTGCGTCGCGTCCGTTCGATCGTGACCGCGACGGATTCGTCATCGCGGA
>NZ_JAYGIF010000049.1:0-744 GCF_034931345.1 Pseudanabaena sp. CCNP1317
TTGTTGCCATACATCGACTTCTCGACCCAGGTGCCGTACATCTCGGAGACCTTGTGGTCCTTGTCGGCCAGCAGGGTGAAACCGAAACCGTTGTTGTCATCGAACTTCTTGACGGCCTTGACTTCGTCCGGCGAGACGCCGATCACGGTCGCCCCGGCATTGGCGTAGTCGGCCTTGTGGTCACGGACCCCTTCGGCCTGCGTCTTGCATCCCGAAGTGTTGGCCTTGGGGTAGAAGTAGAGAACGACCGTCTTGCCCGAAAAGTCGGAAAGCGTCACGGTCTTGCCGTTCTGGTCCTTCAGGGTGAAATCTGGGGCTTTTGAGCCGGCTTCAAGCACGATCCGCGGATTCTATTCGGAAATCCCGGACGAAGGATCGCTCCATAAGTGGTGGTCAGGCGATCAGCGTCGTTTCCAGCATCTCGACCAAAGCGGCCCCGCAGGAACCGTCCGGATCTTTTTCCGGGTTGAAACAGGTCACGTTGACACCGATCAGCCCCTCCGAGCCTGCGAGCGGGGCGAAGATCGCCCTGAGTTCCGGCATGCTGAGGCCGTCCGGCATGAGGTAGTCGGTTGCGGGGAAGGCTTCTTCGTCAAGGATGTCCAGGTCGAGGTGAAGCCAGAAACGGCCTTCGCCGGCAGTGAGTTCGCTTGCGATCGACCGGCCCAGATGCTCGAGGTCGCTGTGCCGCAGGGAGTCGCGGTATTCGATCCGGCTGAAGCCCATGCCGGCGGGGAGCGGGCT